>NZ_MUYZ01000175.1:0-14162 GCF_003013775.1 Micromonospora sp. MH33 | reverse complement strand
GCCCGCAGCCGCTCGTCCAGGGCCACCGCGCCGGCCGCCGGCGCCGAGCGCGCGTCGGCCAGGGCGGTGAGGGTACGCAGGTCGGCCGCGCACCGCTCGCGCAGCGCGGCCGACGGGCCGGACACCGCGCCGAGCCCGAGCATGGTGAGCGTGGCGAGGACGGTGTCGTGCAGGTCGCGGTTCTGCCGCCGCTCGGCCTCCCGGGCGGCCCGCCCCACCACCGCCTCGTGGGACAGCCGCTGGTAGTCCGCGAAGGCGGCGTCGGCGTGCCCGATCCGGCGGCGCATCACCGAGGTCATCATCGCCGTGCAGCCGATCTGCACCAGCAGCGTCCCGGCGTGCGCCCGCGCCTCCACCGGGTTGCCGGCCGCGGTGGCGCCGGCCGCGTAGCCGGCGGCGACCAGCAGCCCGGCCGGGACCGACCAGCGGGCCGCGCGGTGGCCTGTGCGTTGATCACGGTGGTGCTGGCGAGCACCGCGACCCAGCTGCCCTCGCCGGGCAGCACCTCGGGCGCCACCAGCCAGGGGATCGCCAGCCCGGTGGCGGTGGTCAGCGCCACGTCGCCGGCCACCAGCGCGCCGGTGATCCCGTGCCGGAACGCGCGGACGGCGTACCAGACGGACCAGGCGGTGAGCGCGACGACCGCCGGGACCAGCAGGGCCACCTGGACGGGCGGGGTGCGCACCGCCAGCGCGACGACCGCGGCGACCAGGCCGCAGCTGAGCCGGAGCAGCGCCGGCAGGGTGGTGAAGATCAGGGTGAACGCGCCGCCCGCCGGCCGGTCCAGTGGGGACGGCGGCAGGGTCGTGGCGGCAACGGCCGGCATCGGGGGAGGTGTCCTTCCGGCAGCGACCCGGTCGGGACCGCACGGCCTAGATCGACGCCGGAGAATAGCATGTTCTCGGGCTACCGGTCACCCTCGGTGCGCGGCGCGTCGCTATCCGATCCCGCCCGGGGCCGGCATCCGTCGATGGTGGACGCCCCGCCCGGCCCGTCACCCGGTTTGCCGGGCGGGCCGCTGGCGCGGCGCCCCTACCCTGCGGCTATGACGTACCAGCCGGCCATGGTGCCGCCCAGGAAGTCGAACACCACCCGGGTGGTGCTCACCGTCGTCGGCGTGGTGCTCGCGCTCTGCTGCGTGGGCGGCGTCGTCGGCGGCTTCGCCATCTACCACGCCGCGCGGGAAGCCACCGGCCCCGCCCAGGCCACTGTGGACAAGTTCGCCGGCGCGCTGGTCGCCCGCGACTACCCGACCGCATACGGCCAGCTCTGCGGGCGCGTGCGCGACCGGGTCAACCAGGAGGACTTCGTCCGGCAGCAGGCCGCCCAGCCCGCGCTGACGGGCTACCAGATCGTCGGGGTGAACGTCACGAACACCAACGGACGGGTCCGCGGATCGGCGCAGGTCCGCTTCACCCCGCAGAGCGGCACCACCGTGACGCAGGCGTTCGTCCTGGTCAAGGAGGACGGTGGGTGGCGGGTCTGCGAGTGACCGGTGCGCGGGCCGTCGGCCCGCCGCCGGACCCGCGTGCGCCGCTGTCCTAGCCTCGCTGTCATGGTCAGCAGCAGGGGCGGGCGCCGCCGGTCGGAGGATCTGGTCGCGCGGGCAGCCGAGGAGATGACGGCCGGATCCGAGCGCGTGGGCGCCACCCCCGCGGTGCCGGACACCCCCGATCCGGTACGCGGCGCCGAGCCGGTTCCGCCGGCCGCCGGTGCTGCCCGGTTCGGTCCTCTGGCGCTGCTCGTGCCCGCCGGCATCGTCGCCCTGGTGACGTTGCGCATCGTGTTCGGCGACGCCCTGCGGGCCCGGATCGACGAGAGCGCCTGCGCCTGGACCGGCTGCACCGGCACCGGCATGGCCGTCGTCGGCTGGCTGCTGATCACCCTCCCGGTGCTCTGGGCGGTGGTGGCCGTCGTGCTGTGGTCGCGGCTCAGCGCACCGGCCCGGGGCGCCGCCGTGCTGGTCGGGCTGGCGTTCCTGCTGGTGGCCTGGGTGCACGTGCCCGGCCGGCGCGCTGCCCTGTACCTCCTCCTCGACGGTCCGGCCGCCGGGGCGACGGCCACCGGGATCCGCTGGGGCGGCGTCGGCGCCGGCCTGGCCGGGGTCGCCCTCGTCGTCCTGACCGCCCGGACGGAGACCCGCCCGCGGCCGGCCCGCGGCCCGATCGGACCGGCTCTCGTGGCGGCGGCCCTGCTCGGCACCCTCGCCGTGGCGGTGGCCCGGGCCGAGCCGGCACCGGTGACGGTGGCCGAGGCGATGCCGGAGCGGACGTTCCGGGCGGCGGGGGACACCCTGCGCCGGACCGGCGGGACGGACCTGCGCGGCTGCGCCGGCGTGCTCGCCGGCGACGTGCTGCACGGCTGCGTACGGACGGTCCGGGTCAGCTACACCACCGACGACAGCGACGCGGTCGTCCACCTGGCGGCGGTGCTCTATCCCGGCGAGCGGGCGGCCCGGGACCGGCGCGGCCGGCTTCCCCGCGGCGCCGCCCAGCTCGGGATACCCGGCGGCGAGACCATCACGGTGAGCTCCACGACCGGGAACTGGGTGCTGCTCGGCAGCGTCGGGCACGCCGACGGGCGGAGCCTCGCCGAGGCCGACCGGGGCTACCTGCTCTGGGCGGCGAAGCAGGTGGCGTACCGGTTCATCGGGCGGCAGGTGGGCCTGCTGGTCGCCCCCTCGGCCGCGGACGGCGTCGGCCCGCGTACGCCCTGACCGGCCCGCGCGGTCACGGTCCGTCGGGTCGTGCCGCCCCGCGGTAGCGGTGTGACATCCCGCGGGCAACGAGCGCTGAGAGGCACGGGACGAAGGCACGGAACTCGTGACCAGCGCGTCCGCGGCGTAGCCGGCCGGTCACCGGGCGGCGCCGCCCGAGTCGTCGGCGGCCGGCCCCCCAGGCCGGCACCGGGTCACCCCGTGCCCCCCACTGACCTCCGGCACCGGGGCGGGCCCCCCACCCGCCCGGCGTCGGCACCGCGGCTCGCCCGGACGACCTTCCCCCCTGGTCCTCCGTGCGAGCTCGCGAACCCGCGCCCGATCCGGCGCGGCGAGGCGGCGGCCGGGTCACCCCCGCCGCCGCCTCACCCACCTCCACCTACCGGGCGGACGCCTGGTCGGCGCGCCCGCGCAGCCACTCCAACGCCGACCCGGCGTGGCGCAGCACCGAGATGTGCCCGTCCTCCGGGTAGCGGCGCAGTTCGGCGTCGGGACAGCGACCCGCCAGCCACCCGGAGTGGGCCACCGGCGCGATCCCGTCCCGCTCGCCGTGCAGCAGCAGCACCGGCGGCGTCACCCGGGCGGGGTCGAAGCCCCACGGGTGCACGTACGCCAGGTCGTCGTCGATCAGCCCGCCCGGGCCGCCCCGGACCGCCGGGCCCACCACACTGTCGAACCAGGACCACTCGCCGTGCAGCGCGGCCAGGTCGGCCGGGGTGAACTCCGGGTCGTACGCCGCGCCCGAGGTCTCGTGCGCCTCCTTGGCCGCCCGTCCCGCGACGGCCGCCCGCAGCGAGGCCACCCCGGCCGGCACCATGCCGGCGAACCAGTCCAGCCCGGCCGCGCCGTACGGGGCCAGGCCGGCGCCGACCACCGCCGCGACCACCCGGTCGGGCAGGAGCGCGCCGCAGGCCAGAGCGTGCGGACCGCCACCGGAGTGGCCCATCACCGCGAACCGGTCGAGGCCCAGCGCGTCGGCCACCGCCGTGACGTCGGCGGCGACGGAGGCGATGTCGCGCCCCGGCAGCGGCGTCGAGCCGCCGTAGCCGGGACGGTCGTGGGAGACCCAGCGCAGGCCGAGCCGGTCGGCCGTGGCGAACAGCGGCGCGGGCGGCGCGCCGATGTTCGGCGTGCCGTGATGCCAGAAGACGGCGAGCCGGTCCTGCCCACCGGTGTCGTAGACGTGCAGGGTGCGGCCGTCGCCCAGGCGGAGGTCCCTCTCGGTCACCATGGGCGGAGAGTACGTCGGCCCCGCGCCCGCCGCTGACCGGCCGAAACCGCGCAAGCACCGACAGCCGTGTACGTAGGGTCGGCACCGATACGGTCGGGGCGTGACCGTGACCTCGATGTGGTCCAGATCACAGACTCTGTCCGCTCGGGCTGTCGAATCGGTCGTTCCCGGGCCGTCGGCAGGGTGGAAGCCGGCGCGGGGCCGGTCCCGAAGAAGGAGGCACCACCATGCGACTCACCGTCACCACGTTCCTGACCCTGGACGGCGTCATGCAGGCCCCGGGCGGCCAGGAGGAGGACCGCACCGGCGGCTTCGACCTGGGCGGCTGGCTGCCGCCGCACTTCGACGAGACGGTCGGCGGGTGGATGGGCGAGACCTTCGAGCGGGCCGAGGCCCTGCTGCTCGGCCGCCGCACCTACGACATCATGGCCGCCTACTGGCCGCACGTGACCGACCCGGCCGAGGGCGGCCCGGACAACCCGCTCAACCGGCTGCCGAAGTACGTCGCCACCACCCGCGACGACGAGCTGACCTGGTCGGGCTCGCACCGCCTCGACGGCGACCTGGCCGCCGCGATCACCGAACTGAAGAACCGTCCCGGCGGCGAACTCCAGGTGCACGGCAGCGGCGCACTCGCCCGGTGGCTGATGCGGGAGGGGCTCATCGACACGTACCAACTGCTGGTGTTCCCGGTGGTGCTGGGGCGCGGACAGCGACTCTTCGCCGACGGCGTGCCCCCGGCGGGCCTGCGGCTGACCGGCACCCGCACCTCCGGCACCGGGGTGACCATGCTGACCTACGACAGCGCGGGCACGCCGACCTTCGGCCACGTCTGACGGCGCCCGGGCTGGATTCGAACCTGCGGCGTTGGGGTGAGGAAAGCTCGCGAGGCACAAGGGACGGATCGCGGGAGCTGCGCTGCGCCGCACGTGAAGGGGTGGCCGGTGCGGCACAGGCTGGGCAGGTCGCGATGCTGCTGCTAGGCGCGATGCTGCTGGCGCGGCGACGGTCGCCCGTACGCCGGCTGGTGCGCACGCTGGTGGTGGTCGCCCTGCTCCCGGGGAGGAACCAGCCCAGATGCCGGCGGGGGTGGCTAGCCGGCCGCGCCGGAATCGACATGCCGTTGGCCTGGGGTGGCGGTGGTGCGCCCGGCAGGATTCGAACCTGCGGCCTTGGGATTAGAAGTTGAATCCGGGCCGTGATTCCCGATGGTTGGCAGTCCATAGGGGTGTCTATCTATGCAGGTGGACGCCCCTATGGGTGTCGTCGAAGATCGGTTCGTGCCTCTCCGTCTGAGGGCGTCCGGGCTCACGACGGGCTCACAAATGACTCCATCGTGAGGAGCAGCTCCTCGGCGATGGCCTTCAGGGCCTCGGGTGCAGTGGCTGCGAGGATGTGCGCAGGCATCAGCGGCAAATCGTTTTGCAGCTCGGGCGGTCTTGGGTCAAGCAGTGACGGGCTGCCCGGTGCCGCCTCGGCCGCGTCGGCTCGGTGGGGCGGACCGGATCACGCCGGCTCAGGTGGCGGAGGCGTGTCAACGGCTGGGCCGGCAACTGGCCGCGTGGCGCGATCTGGCCGGGTTGACACAGGTGGAGCTTGCCCGGCGTATCAACTACTCGCGAAGCGCCATCGGCAATGTCGAGATCGGCCGGGACCGTAGCACTCGCCGGTTTTGGCAGAGCGCTGATGCTGAGGTCGGCGCGGGCGGTGCCCTGGTGGCGTCGTTCGATCAGGTGGACGCGCTTGCCCGGGATTTCCGCAGGCAGACAGCGGGCTATGACCTTGAGCGCGAGCGGCGAACCGCGCCGGTCGTCGCGGCCTCCATGCCGAGGCCGGATGGCTGTGGGTGCGGGGCGGCGTTCGGGAGGTGGACCGGACGGGAGGTCCGCGCGCTGCGTGAGGCGCTGCGGATGACCGTAAGCACGTTCGCTGAACACATCGGTGTGACCGGGGCGACCGTCTCCGGATGGGAGCGCCGGGCCAAGCCTGCACCGCTGAGGATGGCGATGCAGGTGGCGTTAGACGAGGCGCTTGCGCTTGCTGGCGTCGATGCAAAGACACGGTTTCGGCTGATCCTGACAGCCCCGACGAAAGCGTGGAAGTCGAGGACGTACCAGCAACAGCTGGCCGAGCAGGGCGGCCACGGTGACGCAGCGTCCGCATGCGCCGATCCGGCCGATCTGGTTGTGCCGGGCCTGCGGTCATCCGTGGCCGTGTGGCGACGCCAAGCTTGCGCTGCTGGCTGAGTACCAACGGGATCGGGTGAGCCTGTACGTGTATCTGGCCGGCGCGCTCGGTGACGCGGTGGACGACCTGGCCAAGCTGCGGGCTGACGCGCCCAGCGACGGGGAGCTGTTTGATCGCTTTTTGGGTTGGCCGAAGCCGCGTCAGGCGGAGAAAGGCCGCGATAACTAAATAGGTTTGCAAGGGGATGCCGCCGCCGGAATTCGTAGACGCCGTGCGGACATTCCGTCTTGCTTAATCGACATCTGTAAATGTTTGTCAGCAAGGCGACAAATCATTGATTGACCCTTCTGCATATCGCAAGGATTCTCGCATCCGCATTCACCGGTAGTTGTGTGAGAGGAGAAAGCGTGAACATCCGTAGTCTCAGAAGGGGCGGCGTTGTCGTCGCCGGCCTTCTCGCCGTCGTGCTCGGCGTCATGGCCCTGGAAGCCCCGGCAGTGGCCGCACAGCGCGGGAAGAACACCTACGACGGCGCTCAGAAGGTCTTCGCGCCGTGCATCGCGCTGGCCATGCAGCAGAAGTCGCCGGAGTGGTCTGCACGAGCGCGGGGCTGACCAGCACCCGCCGCGACGCCAACGGCACCCCCACCACCACCTTCACGCCTGTCGCCGCCATCGCCGCCTCGGCTCCCGAGTCGGCGTCGGTCCTGGCCGACGACTACGACACCTGGTGCGAGAGCAGCGGCACATGTCACCGCATCATCGACGCCTCGCGCTACATCGGGGAGACGAAGGGCAACGCGACCTACGGCGACAGCAGCGGCGTCATCGGCAGCTATGACGTGATCATCCGCAACAGCCTCCAGGGCCGTCGCGGCCGGTGGACTGTCTCCCTGATCTGGGACCTCGGCCCGTCGCTGACCTTCAGCGACTCCTGGGTCAACTGCTACGAGGTCATCGACAACTGGCCGGACGCGGACTGCGGCGACCACGCTCTCTACCCGGGCCGCATCAGTAGCACGAACTGGCGCTGGAACAGCCCGACCCTCTACGGCAACCTCCTTGTCAACCCCGCCGCGTACTACGCGGCCTTCAACACCGACTTCACCCCCGGCGGCTACTCCCTGCGCACCGCGCCCGCCCTGGAGACGGCGCGCTTCAAGTGTTACGGGTCCACCGCCGACCCCTGCAAGTTCTGATCCTGTCCTGTCCCAAAAGTCGTATCATCACAGGTGAATACGGATGCGTGACCACGGTCCCGACCTCTCCTCAGGGGGCCGGGACCGTGCCGTAGCAAGCCCCGCGGAGGAGCAGCATGGGCGACACCAGCGCCGCACCGGACGCCTGGGACACGGCCCAGCCGTTCCCCGGATCACCGCCGGACATCTCCGACCGCCGCCACACCATCGACACTCCTGATGGCAGGTTCTGGGAGCTGAGCGATTCCGGCTGGGATGCGATGCTCGGCTACCTCGCCGACGCCGCCACCCTGGTCCGGTACCCGGAGACTCGGCAACATCAAGTCGAGGTGAAGGTTAGCGACAGCACCAGAGAGCGGACGTTCTTTGTGCCGCGCACGGCGGATGATCAAGCGATCATCGACGAGGCCGCGAACTCGTATCTGCGCGATGTGGGACTGCCGGAGCGGCCGACCGGCTATCGCTGGTTCCAACGCCTACCCGGCGACCTCACCGTCAAAGACATCGATGAAGCGGTGTACGCGGCGATCAAGCACCTGCCCCTCGACCACCATCCCGCCGAAGCGGTGCCGGCCATCCGCGCGGCCCTTGCGGAGCTGTTCCGGGAGCGCTGAGTCGGTGACGGGGCGACGGCTGACCTGCTGCTGTGGGCGTCGGTCCCGGAGTGCTCGTCGCCGCGGGCGGACGGCAGGAAGGACGGGCCTGCCGGGCTGGGTCCGGTCGGGCGTTTGGTGGGAGCGGCAGGTATGAGGATGCCCCTGACGCTGGGGTGCCCGCCGCTCCGTCGTTGGTGACTTTATCGATGTGTGCTGTTCGTGCTGCGGGTGTTGGGCCTGGTCACTCGTTCGGGTGTGGGATGGGGCTTGCTTTTCTCGGCGTCAGCTACTGTCGCGCGGGCATGGGGGACCTGCTGGAGCGCGTGGCGTCCAGCCGAGAGCCGCTACCCGACCTGGAGGAGACGCGGCGCAAGTTCCGTAGCGGCCAGTCCTTGACCGCCCGCATCACCGTCGGGGAATGGCTCGACACCTGGCTTGCTGGCCGGAAGATCCGCCTCAGCACGGTCAACCGCTATGGGCGGGACATTCGGCTTCAGCTCAAGCCGCGCATCGGGGAGATCCGGCTAGACCGGCTCCGTGTGTCGCACCTAACCGAGATGTTCAACGCGATCGTGGAGCGGAACATCGAGATCGAGGAAGCCAATGCGCTCCGGCGTGCCGTGATCGAAGAACTCAAGACGCTGAAGGGCCGTGAGCGCCGCCGTGCTGCGCGTGCCGCGATCGCTGAAATGCCCCCGTTCCGTCGCACTGTCGGACCGACGACGCGGCGGCACATCAGAGCGACACTGCGCGCTGCTCTGAACGACGCGATCACGCAAGAGCTGATCACTTTCAACCCGGCGGCCATGTCGAGCTTGACCCGGTGAACCGGCCCAAAGGACTCGTATGGACCGACGAACGAGTTGCGCGGTGGCGGGCCACCGGCGAGGCCGTCGCCTGCCATGGTGTGGACCACTGAGCAGACGATCGCCTTCCTCGACGGCATCGCGGATGACGAGCTGTATGCGTTGTTCCACCTCATTGCCCTTCGCGGTCTGAGGCGGGGCGAGGCATGCGGCCTGCGGCCGGAAGACGTGGACCTCAGGGGCCAAGCGTTGACCGTCGCCACGCAGCTCGTAGACATCAACGGCGAGATCGAGGAGAACGCGCCCAAGAGCGAGGCGGGCAACCGGATCGTCGCGCTCGACAGCGACACCGTAAAGGTGATCAAGCGCCACAACAAGCAGCAGCGCAAGGCGCGCGAGGCAGCCGGGCCGGCATGGGTGGAGAGCGGCCGTCTCTTCACCCGCCCGAACGGCGAGTGGGTAGAGCCGACGTGGCTGTCGGACTACTTCGATCGCCTCGTAAAGCGCTTGGACCTCCCGCCGATCCGCCTGCACGATCTCCGCCACGGGGCGGCCACCATGGCGCTCAAGGCTGGAGCCAAGCTGAAGGTCGTCCAGGCCATGCTCGGGCACTCGTCGTACGCGCTCACTGCGGACACGTACACGGCTGTCCTGCCTGAGCTGGCATTGGAAGCGGCCGAAGCTACTGCTCGTCTGGTCTCCCGTCGGGGCACCAAGCGCACCCCCGGGCTCACCTCGGGCTCACAGGGGGGTAAGGCATCGAAGGATGCCGCCAAGAAAGATCGCAAGAAGAGCAAGAAACAGCAGGTCAACCCAGCTGCATGACTGTGCGCCCGGCAGGATTCGAACCTGCGGCCTTGGGATTAGAAGTCCCCTGCTCTATCCGCTGAGCTACGGGCGCGCGTCGACGGTGTCGAGCCACGAGGGTACCGCCGACCTCGGGCTGGCCGGCGGAACGGGTGGGCCCGGCCACGTCGTCGCTCAGCCTCCCACGGCCCGGCCGCCGCGGGCTCCCCGGATATCCGGGTCACCGGCGACCGACCCCGGACCGGTCCGTACCCTCGGCGTCGTGCTGCTCGACCCGGAAACCGAGAACGAGATCGCCTACGAGCTGTGCCAGCTGCTCGGCCGCGCCATCCTGCCCGTGCACGGGTCCGACGGGCCCGGTGCGCCGGCCGGGACCTTCGGCACCGCCTTCTTCCACAGCGAGCTGATCGGCGCGACCGACGACGGCGAGGTGGTGCACGAGTGGCTGCTCACGGCCGCCGCGACCACCCGGGCGCCGTACGGGGAGATCGGGGTGCGGCCGAGCGTCACCGAGCCGGCGGACGCGGCCGCGGAGCCGGTCGAGCTGCCCGACTTCGCGGACCGGTGGCTGCACCTGCCGGAGGTCGGCCTGGCCGCCATGCCGACCGGCGGGCTGCACGGGTACGCCGAGGACCGGGGCTGGAGCTGGCGTACCCAGCAGGTGACCGACGCGATGGCCGCGCCGGCCGACGCGGTCGCCCGGGTCGGTGCGGAGCCCCGCTCGGCGTTCGTGCTGGCGCTCGGCGTCGGTGACGACGGGTCGCGGCCGCTGGAGGCGGTGATCGAGCGGGTGGCGCGCGACGGCGACGAGGTGCGGGTCACCACCGAACTGCCGGCCGGGTACGTGGGCGCGCCGGTGTTCGGCGTCGAGGCCGGCCCGGACGGCGAGATGGCGCTGCACTGCCTGGGACTGCTGCTGCCGGCCACCTCCGGCGGGCATCCGGTCGCGACGTTCGACCGGATCCGGTCGGCCCTCGCGGCGGCGACCGCCGGTTACCGCTGACCCGTCCGGCTCAGCCCTCGGCGGTCGCGCCGGCCGGATTGTCGGCCGGCTCTTCGGCCGGCCGGCGCGGCGCCGGCGCCGCCGGTTCCGCCTCGGTCGGCCCCACGCCGAGGAAGCCGTCGGCCCACCGGCCGACCTCCGCGAACACCTTTTCCCGAACGGCGGGGCCGGAGAGGGTCAGGTCGTGCAGCCCGCCGTCGAAGCGGGCCAGGGTGACGTGCCGGCCGAGCCGGGGTGCCCAGCGCACCATGTGCTCCACGTCGAGGACCGCGTCGGCGAGGGTGGCCGAGTCGTGCCACTTCGTGCCCCGGTAGCTGCGGGTGGAGCAGGCCAGCAGCACCGGCACCGGGATGTCCAGGCCGGCCCGGAGCTGGCGCTGGCCGGCGCGGATCGCATTGATCCAACCGGCTCGCACCGGGAACCCGGCGAGCGGCTTCCAGGCCAGGTCGTACCGCCACTCGCCGCGGTGGTCGGCGTGCAGGCTCTCGCCGTACACCGTGCCCAGCCCGAAGGGGAGGATGCGCTGCGGCGCCCGGCGGCCCAGCCGGGAGACGGCGGCCGCGAGGGGCCGACGGACCAGCCAGGGCGCGTTGATGTCGAAGAACGGGCTGTTCAGGAAGATGCCGTCGACCAGGCCGGCCTCGCGGCGGGCGTGTGCCCAGAGCGACATGATCAGGCCGCCGGTGGAGTGGCCCATGGCGAGCAGGGTGTCGTGCCCCTCGTCCTCGCGGATGATCTTCGCGGCGGCGTCCAGCTCGGGGAAGTAGTCGCTCAGGTCGCGGCAGAAGTTCGGGGTCTGGTGCGGTTGCAGGCTGCGGCCGTACTTGCGCAGGTCGAGCGCGTAGAAGTCCCAGCCGCGCTCGGCGAAGAAGTCGGCGACGTGGGTCTGGAAGAAGTAGTCGACGAAGCCGTGCACATAGAGCACGGCCCGGCCGGTCCGGCGCTCCGCCCGCCGGCGGACCAGGGTGGCGACGACCGGTCCCTCGTCGTCGGTGCCCAGGTCGATCGTCTGCCGCTCGTACGGCGGTCCCAGCACGTCCGGTTCCACGACCGCGACGGTACGCCGCCACGCTACCGGGCGGTAGCCCCCGCCCCCGCCCGCCGGCACCGGGCGCGGGCGGAGACGGGGTGATCTCAGACGGTCTCCGCGTCGGCCCGCTCGCCGGCCTGCGCGGGGACGCCCTCGGGCTGGTCCGTCTCGCGCAGGTGCTTGTTGTGGCGCGGCTCCTGCCGGGTCTTCGCGTCGTTGAGCCGGCGGCGCAGGTCGTCCCGGACGTCGTTGAGCGCGGCGTGCAGGTCCTCCTCGGAAGAGGTGGTGACGATCTTCTGCCGGCCCGCGACCCAGCATTCCAGGGTGACCTTCTGGCCCCTGGCGTTGCGGTCCTTGACCGACACCTCCAGCTCGGTGGCGTCGGCGTGGAACCCGGCGAGCCGGGCGTCGAGGGTGGCGAACTGCTCCGCGATCCAGTTCCGGTCGCCCTGGGAGAACCCGGCGCCGACGCGGAGGCACTCGGCCACGGTCGCGGGGTTCGCCACGGCGCTCATCGCCGGGTCTCGCAGACGTCTCGGAGAAGCATCGTCGCTCCCTTTCTCTCGGTTGATCAAGTCCATACCCAATCGGCTCGCGTCCGGAACCGCCTCACGCGCTGGGCCTTTTGATCGTGTTCCGCCGCAGGTCAGGGCCGTAGGGCCGGTGGTCCCTAGCAGGCGGGACCTTGATCAGGTGGTTGTCCACAGGCCGGTCCGTCGTCCACAGCCCGGCCGGGACGGCTGGCCCGGGCCCGGTCGCCGGCCGAGGCTCGGTCCGACAAGTCGAGTTCCCTGGGAGGGGCGATGTTCGATACCTACGTCACGATCGTCGGCAACGTGCTGACCGCGCCGGAGTGGCGCCGGACCACCCAGAGCAACACCCTGGTGGCCAACTTCAAGGTCGCCTCGACCGCCCGCCGGCTCGACCGGGACAGCGGCCGCTGGGTCGACGGCAACAGCCTGCGGGTGCGGGTGAACTGCTGGCGGAAGTTGGCCGAGGGGGTGGCCGCCTCGGTGGCGGTCGGCGACCCGGTCGTCGTCGCCGGCCGCCTCTACACCCGCGACTGGACCGACGACGCCGGCAACCACCGCACGCTCTACGAACTGGAAGCCGTCGCCGTCGGGCACGACCTGTCCCGGGGCCGGGCCCGGTTCCTGCGCAACCGGCCCGGCATGACGACCAGCACCGTCGAGGACGCCGAGGCGGAGAGCCGGGTGCACGGCGAGGCGACCGAGCCGGTGCCGGACGCACAGGCCCCGGCGTCGCTCGACGACCGGTCGTTCGACGACGAGTTCCCGCCGCCGGAGTTCGACGTCCCGCGGGTCGGGCTCACCGTCGGCGCGGACGCGACGGCGGGCGACCTCGACGAGCTGGCCGACCCGTTCGACGACCGGCCCGACGGCCCGGCCGCCGAGGATGACGACGACGAGGACGACGAGTTGGGCGCCGAGCCCGCGACCGGTGAGCCGGCCCCCGCCGACGAGGCCGCGGGAGTAACCGGGACCGGCCGTGCCCGGCGGGGCCGGGGGCGGACCCCGGTGCCCGCCTGAGCCGCCCGGATCGTGCGACGGGGGAGCGGGGTGGCGACGCCGACGTGGCCACCCCGCCGTACGACTAGGCTGGCCGGCCGGAGGTGGTGACGGGTGCGGCAGGCGACCGCCATGGCGAACGCGGCGGGACTGGTGGCGGGCTACGCGCTGGACTCGCTGCTCGGCGATCCCCGGCACTGGCATCCGGTGGCCGGCTACGGCCGGGCGGCCGGCGCCCTGGAGCGGCGGATCTACCGACCCGAGCGGCCGGCCGGCGCGGCGTTCACCGCGCTCGCGGTCGGCGCGCCGGTGCTGCTGGGGGTGGCCGCCGGCCTGGCCACCCGGCGTCGCCCGGTGGCCCGGGCCGCGCTGGTGGCCGCCGGCACCTGGACGGTGCTGGGCGGGCGCACCCTGCGGCACGAGTCGCGCCTGATGGCCCGGGCGTTGCAGGCCGGTGACCTCCCCGCCGCCCGGGGCCGGCTCAACCACCTGTGCGGCCGGGACCCCTCGGCCCTCGACGAGCCGGAACTCGCCCGGGCCACCGTCGAGTCGGTCGCGGAGAACACCTCCGACGCGGTGGTCGCCCCGCTGGTCTGGGGCGCCGTCGCCGGGCTGCCCGGCCTGCTCGGCTACCGGGCAGCCAACACGCTCGACGCGATGGTCGGCCACCGCTCACCCCGGTACGCCCGCTTCGGCACCCCGGCCGCCCGCCTGGACGACCTGCTCAACCTGGTCCCCGCCCGGCTGACCGGGCTGCTCACGGTCGCCGTGGCGCCGACCGCGCACGGGGACCGCGCCGCCGCCTGGCGGGTCTGGCGGCGGGACCGCAACGACCACCCGAGCCCGAACGCCGGGCAGTGCGAGGCGGCCATGGCCGGCGCGCTCGGCGTCCGGCTCGGCGGGCGCAACGTCTACTTCGGACGCGAGGAGACCCGGCCGTTCCTCGGGGACGGGCCCCGGCCCGAGGCGCGGCACCTGAAGCGGGCCGCCCGGATCTCCGGCGCGGTCGGCCTGGCCTCGCTCGGCCTCGCGGCGGCCTACCCGGTGACGGTCGGTCGC
>NZ_MUYZ01000174.1:0-14176 GCF_003013775.1 Micromonospora sp. MH33 | reverse complement strand
TCGCCGTCCGTTACGAAGCCACCGTCACCATCGCCGCGATCAACCAATGGCTATGACCCTTACCAAACACGGCCTAGGCTCGGCGGATGACGCGGGGCCGACGGTGGTGCGTGGCGGCACTCGCCGTCGCGCTGCTGGCCGGCGGCTGCACCGGGGACGACGACGGGCGGTTCCGTCCGGGCGCCGCCGACGTGGGGGACCCGTACGTGCCGGGGGCCGGCAACGGCGGCTACGACGTCGGGCACTACGCGCTGAAGGTCCGCTACGACCCCGCCGACGACCGGCTCACCGGCGCGGCCGTCCTGACCGCCACCGCCACGAAGGCCCTGTCCCGGTTCCAGCTCGACCTGGCCGGCCTGACCGTCGACCGGGTACGCGTCGACGGCGCCCCGGCCAGGCACCGGCGCGACGGCGCCGAGCTGGTCGTCACCCCGGAGCACGGCCTGCCGGCCGGGCAGCGGTTCACCGTCGAGGTGACCTACGGCGGGGTGCCGCACCCGCTGCCCAGCACCGAGCTGGGCGACGGGGGCTTCCAGGCCACCGCCGACGGGGCGATCGCGCTGGGTCAGCCGGAGTCGGCGAGCACCTGGTACCCGGTCAACGACCACCCCTCCGACAAGGCCACCTACCAGATCGAGGTGACCGTCCCGGACGGGCTCGCCGCGCTGAGCAACGGGGTGCCGGAGGGGACGGAGAGCAAGGGCGGCTGGACCACCTGGCGCTGGTCCGAGGACGCCCCGATGGCCAGCTACCTGTCCACCCTGGTGATCGGCGACTACCGGGTCGCCACCGGCACGCACGCCGGGAAGCCGATCGTCACCGCCGTCGCCGCCACGCTGCCCGCGGACGGGCCGGCCGCCGCCTCGGTGGCCCGCACCGGCGAGATCGCCGACTTCCTGGCCGGCCGCTTCGGGCCGTACCCGTTCGACGCGTACGGCGGGATCGTGGTGGCCGACGACCGGATCCGGTACGCGCTGGAGACCCAGTCCCGGCCGGTCTACGGGCCCGGGTTCTTCCGGGGCACCCGGCCGAACACCGAGGTGGTTGCGCACGAGTTGGCCCACCAGTGGTTCGGCGACAGCGTCTCGGTGGCCCGGTGGAGCGACCTCTGGCTCAACGAGGGCTTCGCCACGTACGCGGAATGGCTCTGGGCGGAGCACGACGGCGGGCGCACCGTCGAGCGGGCCTTCGCCGACCGGTACGCGGTCACCGACTGGAGCAAGCCCTCGGTGGACCCGGGCCGGGCCGCGATGTTCGGCGACGCGGTCTACCAGCGCGGCGCGCTCGCCGTGCACGCGCTGCGCCGCGCGGTCGGCGACGCGGCCTTCTTCCGCATCCTGCGCGGCTGGTTGGCCGAGCGGCGGGACGGCACCGCCACCACCGCCGACTTCGTCGGGTACGCCGAGCGGACGGCCGGGAAGCCGCTGCGCGCGCTGTTCGACGCCTGGCTGGTCGGGGCGACCGCGCCGGCCCTGCCGTGACCGCGCCGGCCCTGCCGTGACCGCGCCGGCCCTGCCGTGACGCGGACGTGATCGTTCCTGGGTAGGCTGCCGCGGGCGGAGCGGCCCCGGGCAGGGCCGCGACGGTTCTGCTCCGGAAGGGATAGAGGCGATGGCGCGGCGCGGCGGACGACGACGGCTCGGGCTGCTGACCTGCGGAGCGCTGCTGCTCGCCGGCTGCGGCGCGAGCGAGCCGGACCGGGCGACGCCGGCGCTCACCGCGCCCGGCCCGACGGCCGCGCGCAGCTTCGCGCCCGGAGGGCCCGGCGCCGGCGACCCCTACTTCCCGAGCTACGGCAACGGCGGCTACGACGTCGCCCACTACACGGTCAAGGTGCGCTACGACCCGGCGACCGACCGGCTCGCCGGCGCCACCACCGTGCGGGCCACGGCGACGGCCGACCTGTCGGCGTTCAACCTGGACCTGGCCGGGCTGACCGTGCGGTCGGTCACGGTGGACGGGGCGAAGGCCGGCCACAGCCGCGTCGACGACGAACTGGTCGTCACCCCGGCCACCGGCCTCACCTCCGGCAACGGCTTCGTCGCCGAGATCCGCTACGACGGCCGGCCGGCCGCGCTCGGGAACGACGTGCTCGGCGAGGGCGGCTGGCTGCACACCGCCGACGGGGCTATCGCGCTGGGCCAGCCGGAGTCGGCGAGCACCTGGTACCCGGTCAACGACCACCCCTCCGACAAGGCCACCTACGACTTCGAGATCACCGTGCCGAAGGGGCTCACGGCGGTCAGCAACGGGGTCCCGAAGGGACGGAGCACCAAGGGCGACTGGACCACCTGGCGCTGGTCCGAGGGGGCCCCGATGGCCAGCTACCTGGCCATGGTGGCGATCGGGAAGTTCCGGGTCACCACCGGCGAGCACAAGGGACGGCCGGTGTACAGCGCGGTCACCGTCCAGGTGGCCGAGGGCGCGCCGGACCGGTCCGTCGCGCGGACCGTCGAGGTGGCCGACTACCTGGAGAGCATCTTCGGGCCGTACCCGTTCGACGCGTACGGCGGGGTGGTGGTCGCCGACGACCGGATCCGGTACGCGCTGGAGACGCAGAGCCGGCCGGTCTACTCGGCCGGGTTCTTCCGGCAGGGCGACAACACCGGCGTGGTCGCGCACGAGCTGGCCCACCAGTGGTACGGCGACAGCGTCTCGCTCCAGCGCTGGCAGGACATCTGGCTCAACGAGGGGCTGGCCACGTACGCCGAGTGGCTCTGGGCCGAGCACGCCGGGGAGTCCACCGTCCAGCGCACCTTCGAGCAGAAGTACGCGACCGCGTCGAGCCAGGTCTGGCGTATCCCGCCGGGGAAGCCGGGGGTGGCGAACCTGTTCGGCCGGTCGGTCTACGACCGGGGCGGGATGACCGTGCACGCGTTGCGGGTGGCGGTCGGCGACAGCGCCTTCTTCACCATCCTGCGCACCTGGGCGGCGGAGAAGAGGAACGGCAACGCCAGCACCGACGAGTTCGTGGCGCTCGCCCAGCGGGTCTCCGGCAGGAAGCTCGACAAGCTCTTCGACGCCTGGCTCTACGGGACCGACCGCCCGCCGGCCCCGAAGCCGCTCTGAGCTAGTTCTTCACCCGCAGCGACGGGTGCGCGGCCAGGTACGCGTCGGCGTCACCGCCGCGCAGCGCGGCGAGAAACTCGCGGCCCACCGGGCGCAACTGCTCGCCCCGGTAGGACCCGCCGCTGCCCACCGCGTCGCCGGGGAGGCCCACCAGGACGAACTTCTCGGCCGGCAGGCCGCCCAGGGCGTACGCGAAGTCGACCAGCCGGCGGCCGCCGCCGGCGTACACCAGGGTCTTGCCGAGCGCGGCGACCACCTGCTCGACCCGGTCCGGGTCCCGGGCCAGCCCCTGGTCGAGGATCTTCCGGGCCAGCGCCCGGATGAGCTGCTGCTGGTGCCGCTGCCGGGTGTAGTCGCCGCCGGCGGTGTAGCGCTGGCGGGCGTAGTCCAGCGCCTGCCAGCCGGTCAGGTGCCGGTTGCCCGGCTGGTAGACCATCTGCGGCCCGGTGTAGGTGCTGCCGGACCGGTCCCGGTAGCGCCCGTCCGGTCGGCGGTGGATCGAGGCGACCCGCTGGTCGACGTAGAGGTCCACGCCGCCGAGGGTGTCGACCAGCTTGTCGAAGCCGCCGAAGGTGATCACCGCGCCGGCGTCGATGCGCAGCCCGGTGTACCGGCTGACCGTGGTGCACAGCAGCTCGTACCCCTGGGCCGTGCTGGGGTGCGCCTTGTCGCCGGGGACCCGGCTGCCGTAGCTCATCGCGTGGGTGAGCTTGGTGCGGCCGCCCGGGTAGCCGGCCTTCGGGTAGGCCGGGATGTCGACCACCAGGTCGCGGGGGAGCGAGAAGAGGTACGCGCGGCCCAGCCCGGCCGGCACGTGCAGCACCAGCACGGCGTCGGCGTGGGGCTCCCAGCCCGGCACGCTGACCCGGGTGTCCACCCCGACCAGCAGCAGGTTGAGCGGCCCCTTCAGGTCGGCGCCGGGCGGCGGGGTGGGGCTGGAGGTCACCGGAGCCGGAGTGGTCGGCGTGGCGGGGGACGGGGACGGGCTCGGCGTGGCCGGCCCGGCGACCGGGCCGGGCGACGTCCGGGAGACGAGCCGCGTGGTCACCACCGCGCCGGCGGCGACCAGCACCACGGCCACCAGGGCGGCGAGTCCCAGCAGCCACCGTCGTCGCGTCATCGTGGTCTCCTTCCCCGTCTTCCACTCGACGCGCGACGGAGGGCCGTCGGTTGCCCGGGCGGCCATCCCGTTTGATCGAGCGCTCTGCATGATCTGCGAAAAACTCTCGCTGGCGCTATAGCTACCCGTCGGTAATGATGCGTGCATGCGGTACGACGTGGTCGTCATCGGGTCCGGTTTCGGCGGCAGCGTCACGGCGCTCCGGCTGGCCGAGAAGGGTTACACCGTCGGGGTCCTGGAGGCCGGCCGGCGTTTCGCCGACGACGAGTTCCCCCGGACCTCCTGGCGGGCCAGGCGCTTTCTGTGGGCCCCGAAGCTCGGCTGCTACGGCCTCCAGCGGATCACCCTGCTCCGCTCGGCCGACCGGAAGACCGGCGGCGGGGTCCTGGTGCTCGCCGGCGCCGGGGTGGGCGGCGGCTCGCTGGTCTACGCGAACACGCTCTACGAGCCGCTCGACGCGTTCTACGCCGACCCGCAGTGGCGGGACATCACCGACTGGCGCGACGAGCTGGCCCGCCACTACGACCAGGCGGAGCGGATGCTGGGCGTCACCACGTACCCGATCGTCACCGGGGCGGACCGGGCCATGCGGGCGGTGGCCGAGCGGATGGGGGTGGGGCACACGTTCCACCCGACGCCGGTGGGCGTGCACATCGGCCGCCCCGGCGAGCGGGTGCCCGATCCGTACTTCGGCGGGGTCGGGCCGGACCGGACCGGTTGCAGCCACTGCGGCTCGTGTATGACCGGCTGCCGGCACGGCGCGAAGAACACCCTGGTCAAGAACTACCTCTGGCTGGCCGAGCGGCTCGGCGCGCAGGTCCACCCGCTGACCACGGTGACCGCCGTGCACCCCGCCGCCGACGGCGGCTACGAGGTGCACACCGAGCGCACCGGCGCCTGGGTGCGCAAGCGCCGCCAGGTGATCCAGGCCGGCCAGGTGGTCTTCGCGGCCGGCGCGCTGGGCACCCAGCGGCTGCTGCACGAGATGAAGGCGACCGGCGCGCTGCCCCACCTGTCGCCCCGGCTCGGTGAGCTGACCCGCACCAACTCGGAGGCCATCCTCGGCGCCTCGGTCGGGCCCGGCCAGGCCCGGCGGCGCGGCCTGGACTTCACCGAGGGGGTGGCGATCACCAGCTCGTTCCACCCCGACCCGCAGACCCACATCGAGCCGGTCCGTTACGGCAAGGGCTCCAACGCCATGGGGCTGCTCCAGTCGCTGCTGGTCGACGGCGGCCCGCACCGGATCCGGCGCTGGCTGGGCAGCATCGTCCGGCAGCCCGCGCTGGCCGCGCGGATGCTCTCGGTCCGCGGCTGGTCCGAGCGCACCGTGATCGCCCTGGTCATGCAGTCGGCCGACAACTCGCTCACCACCCGCCTCCGGCGCGGCCGGTTCGGCCGCCGGCTGGTCTCCGGGCCGGGGCACGGCGCGCCCAACCCGACCTGGATCCCGGCCGGCAACGAGGCGGTCCGGCTGCTCGCCGAGGAGATCGACGGCACGCCCGGCGGGGCGGTCACCGAGCCGTTCAACATCCCGATGACCGCGCACATCCTGGGCGGCGCGGTGATCGGCGACGGCCCGGAGCGCGGGGTGGTCGACCCGTACCACCGGGTGCACGGCCACCCGGGGCTGCACGTGGTGGACGGCGCGGCGGTCTCGGCGAACCTGGGCGTCAACCCGTCGCTGACGATCGCCGCGCAGGCCGAGCGGGCCATGTCGTTCTGGCCCAACAAGGGGGAGGAGGACCCCCGCCCGCCGCTCGGTGCGCCCTACCGCCGGCTCGACCCGGTGCCGCCGAAGCGGCCCGCCGTACCCGCCCACGCCCCCGCCGCGCTGCGCCCCTGAGCAGGGCGACGCGCGACACACCGGGGCGCGGCCCGCGCCGGCGGTGACTGTCGGTAGGCTTGCTGCACATGAGCACGCCTCGCCCCGTCCTCGTGGTGGACTTCGGAGCCCAGTACGCCCAGCTCATCGCGCGCCGCGTCCGGGAGGCGAGGGTCTACTCGGAGATCGTCCCGCACTCCATGCCGGTGTCCGAGATGCTGGCGAAGAACCCGGCCGCGATCATCCTGTCCGGCGGCCCGTCCAGCGTCTACGCGCCGGACGCTCCGCAGATCGACGCCGGGATGTTCGACGCCGGGGTCCCGGTCTTCGGCATCTGCTACGGCTTCCAGGCCATGGCCCAGGCGCTGGGCGGCACCGTGGCGCGCACCGGCAACCGGGAGTACGGCGGCACCCCGCTGCACGCCCGCCCGGAGGCCGGCGTGCTGCTCCGCGACCTCCCCGACGACCTGCCGGTCTGGATGAGCCACGGCGACTGCGTCACCGAGGCGCCGGCCGGCTTCGCGGTCACCGCCGAGTCGGCGGGCGCGCCGGTCGCCGCGTTCGAGGACCTGGCCGGCCGGCGGGCCGGGGTGCAGTTCCACCCCGAGGTCGGCCACACTGCGCACGGCCAGGAGATGCTCAGCCGCTTCCTCCACGAGATCGCCGGCATCGAGCCGACCTGGACGCCCGAGAACATCATCGACGAGCAGGTGGCCCGGATCCGGGAGCAGGTCGGCGACAAGGAGGTCATCTGCGGCCTGTCCGGCGGGGTCGACTCGGCGGTCGCCGCGGCGCTGGTGCACAAGGCCGTCGGTGACCAGCTCACCTGCGTCTTCGTCGACCACGGCCTGCTCCGCGCGGGCGAGGCCGAGCAGGTGGAGAAGGACTACGTCGCGGCCACCGGCATCAAGCTCAAGGTGGTCGACGCCCGCGAGCGGTTCCTGGGCGCGCTGGCCGGGGTGACCGACCCCGAGCAGAAGCGCAAGATCATCGGCCGTGAGTTCATCCGGGTCTTCGAGGCCGCCGCCCGGGAGGTCGCCGCGCACGGCGACGTCGAGTTCCTGGTGCAGGGCACCCTCTACCCGGACGTGGTGGAGTCCGGTGGCGGCACCGGCACCGCCAACATCAAGAGCCATCACAACGTCGGCGGGCTGCCCGAGGACCTGAAGTTCGCCCTGGTCGAGCCGCTGCGCACGCTGTTCAAGGACGAGGTCCGCACGCTCGGCCTGGAGCTGGGGCTGCCCGAGGCGATGGTCTGGCGGCACCCGTTCCCCGGTCCCGGCCTGGCCATCCGGATCATCGGTGCGGTCGACGAGGAGCGCCTCGCCGTGCTCCGGAAGGCCGACCTGATCGCCCGGCAGGAACTCACCGCCGCCGGCCTCGACCGGGGTGTCTGGCAGTTCCCGGTGGTGCTCCTGGCGGACGTGCGCAGCGTCGGCGTGCAGGGCGACGGGCGCAGCTACGGGCATCCCGTGGTGCTGCGCCCGGTCTCCAGCGAGGACGCGATGACCGCCGACTGGTCCCGGCTGCCCTACGAGGTGGTGGCCCGGATCTCCACCCGGATCACCAACGAGGTCGCCGAGGTCAACCGGGTGGTCCTGGACGTGACCAGCAAGCCGCCGGGCACCATCGAGTGGGAGTGACGCCGGGTCAGGCGGCCGGCGGCGTCGGCGGCTGAGGCGCCGGCCGGGGCGTGGGCTCCGGCGTGGCCGGCGCCGCTTGCGGACCCTGCGCCGCCGGCGGGACCGGCGGCCAGCCGGGCGCGGTGCCCGGGGGATGCGGCCAGGCGGGCGCGCCCGCCGGCTCCTCGGGCATCAGGAACCACATGATCGGGTACGCCAGCGCGGCGAGCCCGCCGGTGAGCAGGGTGGCCACCGCGAAGGCCACCCGCACGAGGGTGGGGTCGACGGCGAAGTAGCGGCCGAGGCCGCTGGCCACGCCGGCGACCATGCGGTCGGTGACCGGCCGGCGGAGCTGCTTGTACGGGGCCTGGGAGGGGTGCGTGGAGGTCATGTGTCCACGGTCCCGCGCGGGCCGGCGGGCGACCTCGGTGACCGCCCGGACTCGTACCCTGACGCGTCCCTGAGGCGCCAGCCAAGAGTCAGGAATCTGACTCTTTTCGATGCGGGTAACGGCAGCCGGGGAGAATTTCCTCCCGTGACCACCTTGCTGGAGCCGCTTCGCAGGATCGCGGCATACGCAGTTTGTGCTGATTCAGACGGCCGAGTGTTGCTGGTCCGCGCATCGGAGCGCTCCGGCACCCCCGGCACCTGGTCGCTGCCCGGCGGCGCGGTCGACCACGGTGAGGACCCCAAGCACACCGTCGTCCGGGAGACCGCCGCGGAGACCGGGCTCTCGGTCGCCGTGGCCGCCCTCCAGGACGTCCTCGCCGACATGCGGGCGCTGCCCGGGCGCGGCATCACGATCCACACCGACCGGCTGCTCTACACGGTCTCGGTGCGGGGCGGGACGCTCGCCGACCGGATCGACCGCCCCACCGACCTGGCCCGCTGGTTCAGCCTCGACGAGGCCCGGGAGCTGCCGCTGCGCTCGTTCACCGCGCGCGCCCTGGGCCTGCCCACCGCCACCGACGACGTCGTGCCGGAGGAGGTCCCCGAGTTCCCCTCGTTCTACGCCGTCCCCGGCCCGGACGGGCTCCACCGCGCGCAGCGCTTCGCCGCGTACGCGGTGGTGACCGACCCGGAGGAGCGGGTGCTGCTCACCCGGGTCTCCGACGGCTACCCGGGCGCCGGCTGCTGGCACCTGCCGGGGGGTGGCACCGACTACGGCGAGCAGCCGGGTGCCGCGCTGATCCGGGAACTGGTCGAGGAGACCGGGCAGACCGGCCGCCTGGTCGAGCTGCTCGGGGTGGCCAGCCACCGGGACGCCGCCTCGCTGGGCCCGGAGGGCTACCCGATCGACTGGCACGGCGTACGCGCCTTCTACCGGGTGGTCGTCGACCAGCCCGCCCCGCCCACGGTGGCCGACGTCGGCGGCTCCACCTGTGAGGCCCGCTGGTTCCGCCGCGAGGAGCTGGGCGCCCTCCCCACCGACCGCCTCACCGAGGTGACGGCCGAAGCAGTCCACGCCGCCCACCTGCTCTGACCCACCCCCCGCCCCACCCCCGCACCGTCGCCCCGAGGCGGCGATCATGAAGTTATTGCCGGGACACGCCGATCCGGCGGGCAATAGGTTCATGATCGACGGACTGAGCGGACGGGGAGTGGTGCGGGGTGGAGGAGCGGCGGCGGATCGGGGCGTACGGAGTGCTGCGGGACGAGAGCGGGCGGGTGTTGCTGGCGCGCGGGTCGGACGCGTGTCCCTATCCGGGGGTGTGGCAGCTGCCGGGAGGTGGCATCGAGCACGCCGAGCACCCGGCGCGGGCCGTCGAGCGTGAGTTCGCCGAGGAGACCGGGCTCGTCGTCGCGGCGGGCGCGATCCGGGCCGCCGTTGCCGACGTGGCCGTCTTCCCGGCCGACGGTGTCGCGGTGCACACCGACCGGCTGGTTTTCGAGGTCGAGGCGCGCGGCGGCGGGCTCCGGCCCGAGCCGGCCGGCGGCAGCGACGAGCTGGGCTGGTTCACCCCGGACGAGGCGACGGCCGTGCCGCTGATGCCGTTCACCGCCGAGCTGCTCGGGCTGCCGGTGTCGCCGCTGCCGGCGGACCTGCCCCGGGCGCTGCCGCCCGGGCCGGCCGTCCCGCCCGCCGACCGGCGGCAGCGCTTCGCCGCGTACGGGCTGGTCACGGACCCGGCCGAGCGGGTGCTGCTCACCATGATCGCCGACGGCTACCCGGGCGCCGGGAAGTGGCACCTGCCCGGCGGCGGCACCGACCACGGCGAGCAGCCCGCGACCGGCCTGCTCCGCGAACTGGTCGAGGAGGCCGGCCAGCTCGGCCGGGTGGTCGACCTGATGGCCGTGGACAACCTGCACAACCCGGCCGCGCTCGGCCCGGAGGGGCGGCCACTGGACTGGCACGGCGTCCGGGTGATCTACCGGGTGCGGGTGGACGTCCCCACCGAGGCGGTGGTGACCGAACTCGCGGGCGGCTCCACCGCCCGGGCGGCCTGGTTCGCTCCCGAGCAGGTCGGCGGCCTGCGGATGACCGACGTGGCGGCCCGGGCAACCGGACATCGGGGGAGGTGACGCCCGCTCACCGAGCCACCGTGGGCCGCCTCCGGTACAGTCGGTAGTTGGGATTGGGTGACGAAAACGGGCGTTGAGGCCCGAGATGGGAATAAGTGAGCGGTTCGCGCGGTTAAGCGAGTTATAAGTACCGCCGGCAGCTATCGCCAACCCCCTATCCCCTGTGCAATGGTGTACTCCGCAAATGGGCTGCCGGGCCCGAAAGGTCCGGCACGAGACAGCCGGACACCCGCCCACGTGGCGGTCACCCGATCCGGTGATGGAGGAAACGTGCCGAGAGCCCCATGGCGCCGGCGTCGTACGACTGACAGTCCGCGCCCCGCAGGGCGTCGCTGGGCGGGCCGGTTGCGCCGCAGCAGCACGTTCGCCCGCCAGGTGCTGCTGGTCCGGGTGGGCCGCCGGGACGGCGCCGCCGCCACCGGGACCGACCTGGTCAACCCCGACCACCGCTGGTCCGACCGCCAGCGTCGCCGCTACGGGCGGTACGGCGCCGAGGTCGAGGCCGTGATGCCGGTCAGCCCGGCGCTCGGCCCGGCGACGCCGGTCGACGAGTCGCCGGCGATGTCGATCCCGCTGCTGCCGGGCGAGCGCACCGCCGCACGCCGGGCCAAGTTCGCGCTGGTCAACGCCTGCACCCTGAGCAGCCTCATGCTCGGCATGCTCGCGATCTTCCTGGCCATGCAGGGCGAGGTCCGGGTCGCGGCGCTCTGCCTGATCGCCTGCGTCGCGTTCGACGGCCTCGACGGGGCGCTGGCCCGCAAGCTCAACGTGGCCAGCCCGTTCGGCGCGCAGATGGACTCGCTGGCCGACATGTGCTCGTTCGGCCTCGCCGCCCCGGTCGTGGTCTACGCCTCGCTGGCCGGCTCGGTGCCGCCGGCGGCCGCCGCGGTCGCCTGCGCCCTGGTCGCGGCCTGCGCCGCGATCCGGCTCGCCCGGTTCAACGTCTCGCCCAAGGACGGCCGGTTCTTCTGCGGCGTGCCGACCACCATGGCGGCCGCCGTGCTGGCCCTGACCGTGGCGATCGGGCTGCCGGTCCCCGGCCTGGTCATGGTCGCCGGCGTGGCGCTGCTCGCCTTCGCCATGGTGTCCAGCTTCCCCTACGCGAAGCTCGCCCGGCTGGTGAAGATGCCGCCGTGGCTCTGGCTGGCCCCGGTGGTCGGCGCGCTGGTCGACATCCGGCTCACCTTCGCCCTCGTGGTGGTGGGCTACCTGGTCAGCGGCCCGCTGCTGTGGCTGCACCAGCGCCGCACCGCCTGACCCGTACCCACCGAAAAGGGGCGCCGCGAGAGCGGCGCCCCTTTTTGCGTTCCTCCCCGGAATCAGCTCCAGCGGGCGATGACCGTCGAGCCGCCGACGACCTTGTCGCCGGGGCCGACCAGCGGCTCGGCGGCGTCGGCCGGCAGGTAGACGTCGGTGCGCGAACCGAACCGGATCAGGCCGAAGCGCTCGCCCCGGGCCAGCAGCGCGCCGACCGGCGCCCGCTGCACGATCCGGCGGGCGATCAGCCCGGTCCGCTGCGCCACGACGACCGTGCCGTGGTCGGTGTCCAGCACCGTGTACGCGGCCACGTTGTGCTCGGCGTCCGGCTTCATGGCGTTGACGAAGCCGCCGTCCGCGACGAAGTAGTCGACCACCTTGCCGGCCACCGGCGAGCGGTTGACGTGCACGTCGAGCACGGAGAGGAAGACCGCGATCCGCAGCCACTCCCCGTCGCCGAGGCGCTCGTCGTGCAGCCGCTGCACCGAGAGGACCTGGCCGTCCGCCGAGGCGACCACGGCCGACGGGTCCTCCGGCACGTCCCGCTCCGGGTCCCGGAAGAACGCGGCCACCGGGGCGGCGGCCAGCGCCGGCAGCAGCCAGAGCTTGGACTTCGGCCGGGCGGCCCGGACCAGCGCGGCCAGGCCGAGGGTGATGCCGGCCGCGGCCACCCCGTTCGAGTCGATGTGCATGCTCCGGGTCAGCGGCACGCTCGACGGCCGGTACGCCGGGGAGAGCGAGGCCGCCAGCGCGGCCGGCGCCGGGGTGAAGCGCAGGTGGTGTACGCGTACCGGCGGGGAGTTGCGCAGCACCAGATCGGTGCGGACGCCGTGCAGCACCCCCTGCCGGTCCAGCTCGGCCCCGGCGCCGTCGGTGCGGAACAGCGGCGCGGCC
The DNA here is from genome assembly GCF_003013775.1 of Micromonospora sp. MH33. Taxonomy (NCBI): domain Bacteria; kingdom Bacillati; phylum Actinomycetota; class Actinomycetes; order Micromonosporales; family Micromonosporaceae; genus Micromonospora; species Micromonospora sp. MH33. The sequence continues at coordinate 1,869 of NZ_MUYZ01000174.1, read as the reverse complement.
ACGCTCAGCACGCCCCCCTCGGCGAGGTACTTCGCCAGCCCGTCGACCGCGGTCCGGGCCTCCTCGGCGGTGCCGGTGAACAGCTCGGCCGCGACCACCACGGCGGCGGCGTCCGCCTCGGCGAGGGTGTCGACCACGCGTACCCGGTCGTCGACCCAGCGGCCCTGGGCCGTCACGTGCGCGCGGAGCGCGGCGGCGGAGGCGTCCTCCGCCGGCACGACGGTGAGCCGGTCGCCGGGGAGCAGTGCCTCGATCGCCGCGGCCAGCACCGCGGACTCCGGGGTCGCGCCGACCAGCAGGCCGGCCTTCGCGTCGTTACGCCGGGCGAACTCGCTGACGAGGGTACGGGCGGCGCGCTCGCCGGCGCGGACCGCACCGGCGGGACCGGTGACGCGCACGGCGGGGGACTGGGTCATCTCGGACGGGCTCCTGACGGGGTAGAGACGGAAGGCGGCGGGACCACCCGGGCGACCCGGCCGACCGGGCGCCCCGGCCGCGACCGGGACGCCACGGGTGGGGCCGGTCGACGGAGGCGAGATCTCCACCAGCCAGCATAGGCGGCGTCCTCGGCGTGCCGCACCGTCGCGGTCAGCCCGGCCCGTCCCCGCCGGTACGCGGATCGCGTCCAGCCCGTTCCGCCCCCTCGTCGACCGCCGGTAGTTCGCGGGTGCCGGCCCGGCCCCGCCGTCCGGCCCGCCCTCCGCGGCCGGCAGCTCGCGGGTCACGGGCTCGGCCGGCTCGACCGGGGGCAGTTCGCGGGTCGCCGGCTCGTCCGGAAGCCCCGGCGTGGCGGGCGACCAGCGTGGCTCCCCGTCGAACGGGCGGTCCTCCCGCGCCGCGAGCGGGGCGTCGGTCACCGCGTCGGTGGCCCACTCGTCCGCCTCCTCAGCGGCTGGGGTGGAGGCGGCCGGCGTGCCCGCCTCGTAGGGGCCGGACACGGTGGCCTCCGCCGGTTCCGGCTCCGGGTGCCGGCCCGAGCGCAGCGCGCCGACCAGCCCGAGGAGTCCGATCAGGATCAGCGCGCCGGCCAGGAACCAGCCCACCGGAGGTAGCGCCAGCCCGAGGATCCGGGCCAGGAGCCACCAGGCGGACAGCCCGAGGAAGGCCAGCCCGAAGGCGAACGACACGATGTCGGTGCGGTGAGCCTTCACCGGGTCACCTCCAGGTTTCCGGCGTTCACGTGGACCAGCAGGCGCAGCGTGCCGCCGCCGCGACCGTCCGGCCCGAGGTCGGTGTTCTCCCACTGGCGGCCGTTCAGCCCGCCGGTCCGTCGGCCGAAGACGGTGGCGTCACCGGCGTTGACGTCGGCCACCGTGGTGACGTCGACGTTCGGCGGCACGACCACCGTCGCCTTGCCGAAGTTGACCGCGACGGTCACCTGGGTGTCCTTCTTGTCGAAGTCGACGTTGCGCAGGTCGAGCACGGCGTCGCCGAAGTTGTTCTCGTACCGGTCGGCCAGGTCCCGGTAGTCGGCCGGCGCCCAGGTGACGTTGCCGTCGATACCGCGGACCCGGTCGTAGGAGTCGGCGACGGTGGCGATGCCGAGCGCCGCCGCGGTCACCAGACCGAGTGCGATCAGCCAGCGGGCCCGGCCGAACCAGGTGCCCACCAGCAGCCCGAGGCCGATGGTGGCCAGCACCGCCGCGAAGTAGCCGGCCGCGCCGACCGGGAAGACGTCGAGCAGGTCGAGCATCGTCACCAGGCCCAGCGCCAGGAAGATCAGCGAGAAGGTGACAGCGCCGAGCGCGGAGCGTTCCTTGGGCCGCTTCGGCGGCCGGGGGCGGGGCGGCGCCGGCAGGGTGGGCGGCGCCGGCGGGGCCGACCCGGCGTACGGGCCGTGCGGGGCGAACGGCGGCCGGTAGCCGCCCG
>NZ_MUYZ01000173.1:0-14198 GCF_003013775.1 Micromonospora sp. MH33 | reverse complement strand
GCCCGGGACGCCGCGGGCGCGGCGGCGCGGAGCAGGGCGGCGGCCGAGGCGGCGGCCCGCCGCAGCGCGACCACCGCCTCGTCCTGCCCGACCAGGTCGGCGAAGACGTCCGTCATCGTTTGGGGCGCTCCATCGTCACCAGCTCCGCGTCGGATAACTCGGGCTGGACCGTGGTGTCGGGGCCCTGAGCCGGGCGCGGGTGCACGATGCCGGCCGGGTCGACGAGGAACTCGTCCACCCGCCGGGCGACCGCCGCGGTGATCTCCTCGACCGGGCGGGACGCGTCGAGCACCAGGTAGCGCTTCGGATCGGCGGCGGCCAGGTCGAGGAAGGCGTAGCGGACCCGCTCGTGGAAGGCGAGCGACTCGGCCTCCAGCCGGTCGGCGCCCTGGTTGCGGGAGTCGACCCGGGACCGGCCGGTGTGCGGGTCGACGTCGAGGAGCACCACGAGGTCGGGCTTGAGCCCACCGGTGGCCCACGAGGAGAGCCAGGAGACCTCCTGCACCGGCAGGGTCCGCCCGGCCCCCTGGTACGCCAGCGACGAGTCGACGTACCGGTCGCTGATCACCACCGCGCCGCGGATCAGCGCCGGCCGGACCACGGTGGCCACGTGGTGCGCCCGGTCGGCGGCGTAGAGCAGCGCCTCGGCGCGCGGCGACGGGGCGTCGTCGCCGGAGGTCTCCAGCACCAGCGAGCGGATCCGCTCGCCGATGCCGGTGGCCCCCGGCTCCCGGGTGACCACGACGTCCCGCCCCTGCCCGCGCAGCCGGTCGGCGAGCGCGGCGAGCTGGGTGGACTTGCCGGCGCCCTCGCCACCCTCGAAGACCACGAAGAGGCCGCTGGAGACGAAGGGCTCCGCCGGCATCAGCGGGCGGCCCCGGATCGAGCCCCAGAGGTCGGCCAGGACCGGCACGCCCTTCTTGTCGTCCATCTGGCCGAAGGCGCTGATCCCGGCGAAGATGCCGGCGGCGCCCGCGGCGAGCAGCAGCAGGCGGGTCGAGGAGACCGAGATGCCCAGGTCGGCGATGGTCAGCTGGCGCGAGCCGCCGACGCCGACCAGAAGGCTGCTCAGCGCGATGGCCAGGATCAGCACCAGCCGGGTGCCGATCTGCACCACGGCGAAGACCCGGCCGCGCACCTCGTCGGCGACCTCGCCGCCGAGCAGCGTGGTGCCGGCCAGGAAGGCCATGCCGGCGCCCGCGCCGACCAGGATGGCGCCGAGCATCGCCATGGACAGGTGGATGGCGAAGGCGAGCACCAGCACCGAGGCGCTGGCCAGCACGATGCTCATGCCGAACCAGCGGCGCCGGGACATGTCCCGGACGATCATCGGCCCGAGCCCGATGCCTAGCGCCAGGCCGACGAAGATCGCGCCGAAGAGCAGCGAGAAGGCGGCGTCACCGGCGCCGAGCGAGTTGGCGAAGAACTTGGCCGTGCCGACCACGATGCCGCCGCCCGCGAAGGCGCCGAAGATGCCCAGCACGAGGCCGCGTACCAGCCGGGTCTGGCCGATGTATTTCCAGCCGTCGGCGAACTGGCGGAACATGCTCTGCTCGACGCGCTCCGTCTCGCCGCGCTGGGCCTCGCTGATCTCCTTGATCCCGAAGGCCACCACCAGTGCGGTGGCCAGCCGGGAGAAGGCGTTGAACCAGAGGGCGAGCTGGGCCGGCTCGGCCCAGTCGGGCAGCTCGCCGCCGGCCGCCCCGCGTACCCCGCGGTCGAGCACGGCCAGGGCGATGGCCGCGGCCACCGGGGTCAGGCCGTACGTGGTGATCAGCGTGAGCTGGTTGGCCGTCTCCAGCCGGGTGCGCGGGATCAGGTTGGGGACCGCGGCCTCCTTGGCCGGGATCCACAGCAGGGTGACCGACTCGATCAGGAACGTGGCGATCAACGCCCAGCCGACCACCAGCCCTCCCGCGGCGCCGGTGAGCGCGTAGAGCGGGATCGAGGCGAAGAGCACGAAGCGCAGCAGGTCGCAGATGACCATCGTCCACCGCCGGTCGAACCGGTCGGCGAAGACGCCCGCCACCGGACCGAGCACCAGCGCCGGGAGCAGCCGGATCGCGGTCACGCCGCCGAAGGCGGCACCCTGGGCGGTGCTGCCGGAGACCTGGGCGGCGGCGAAGAGTGCGGTGGCGAGCAGGCCGAGCCAGTCGCCGAAGGAGGCGACGCCGAGCACGATCCACAGCCGGCGGAACGGCCGGATGCGCAGCACCGACCGGATGGCGGCGGCTCCGGAGCGGTCGGCCTGCCCTGCGGGCGACGACACGCCGGGCGACTCGCCGTTGTTCTGGCTTTCGATGGCCGTACCTCCACGTGCCGGCCCAGAGCTGGGCATCCCCGGTGGAACACTCTAGTCGCGGCGAGATGCGTCCCCCTCCGCGACATTCGCCTGCTCGCCGAGCCTAGGCCGCGGACACCACCGACCGCAGCCCGGACAGACGCGAGGGTATTTCGCATTGGCGTCCAGACAGTTAGCGTGCAAACGTGGCCACCGACCGTGACAAACTTCGCGATCGCCTCGATCGGGCGACCGCCCACCTCGACCCGCCCTACGCAGTGGTCGACCTCTCCGCCTTCGATGCCAACGCCGCCGCCCTGGTCGACCGGGCCGCCGGCAAGCCGGTCCGGATCGCCAGCAAGTCGGTCCGGGTCCGCGACCTGCTGACCCGGGCGCTGGCCCGGCCCGGCTGGCGGGGCGTGATGGCGTTCACCCTCCCCGAGGCGATCTGGCTCGCCCGGAACGGCGTCAGCGACGACGTCCTGGTCGCCTACCCCACCGCCGACCGGAGGGCGCTCGCCGAACTGGCCGCCGACCCGGCGCTCGCCGATGCGGTCACCCTGATGGTCGACGACCCCGGGCAACTCGACCTGGTCGACCAGGTCCGCCCGCCGGGACGCCGGCCGGCGCTGCGGGTCTGCCTCGAACTGGACGCCTCCTGGCGGCCCCTGGGCGGCCGGGTGCACGTGGGCGTGCGGCGCTCCCCGGTGCACAGCGCCGGAGCGGCCGGCACGCTCGCCGCCGCCGTCGCCGGCCGACCGGGCTTCCGGCTGGTCGGCCTGATGTCGTACGAGGCGCAGATCGCCGGGCTCGGCGACGCCCCGCCCGGGCAGGCGGTGCTGGGCACGGCCATCCGGGTCACCCAGCGCGGGTCGTACCGGGAACTGCTGGCCCGCCGGGCGGCCGCGGTCGCCGCGTACGCGAGCACGCCGACCTGGAGTTCGTCAACGGCGGCGGCACCGGCAGCGTGGCCGCCACCAGCGCCGACCCCGCGGTCACCGAGGTCACCGCGGGCTCCGGCCTGTACGGGCCGACACTCTTCGACGCGTACCGTGCCTGGCGGCCGGCCCCGGCGGCGTTCTTCGCCTGCGCGGTGGTCCGCCGCCCGGGGCCCGGGCTGGCCACCGTGCTCGGCGGCGGCTGGATCGCCTCGGGCCCGGCCGCCGACAGCCGGCTCCCCCGGCCGTGGCTGCCGGCCGGGCTGAAGCTGCTGGGCGCGGAGGGCGCGGGCGAGGTGCAGACCCCGCTGGCCGGCGACGTCGCGACCGCCCTGCGGATCGGCGACCGGGTCTGGTTCCGGCACGCGAAGGCCGGCGAGCTGTGCGAGCACGTCAACGAGGTGCATCTCGTCGACGGCGACAGCGTGGTGGCCACCGTGCCGACCTACCGGGGCGAGGGCCACGCGTTCCTCTAGATGGTGACGGCGGGTCCCGGCGCACCTCGGGAACCCGCCGCTCGTCGTCCTGCCCCGGTCGCACCCCGGGCATCGCACCTTGTCATCACCGCCGGCACCAGGGCGGTGACGTCCTGCTACTGCTGGGCGGCCCCGGTCCGGGCGTCGACCTGCCGGTGCAGGTACTCCCGGATGAGCGCCTTTGCCTCGGCCAGCACCCGCTCGTCGCCCTCGGGCTTGCGGCGGAAGGCCAGCTTGATCAGGGCGTCGGCCGCCTCCACCGCGATCTCCAGGTGGTAGCGGAGGTCGGGCACGTCGGACAGACCAAATCGCTCGGCGAGCACCCGGGCCAACTGATCGGCGATCACCCCGTTGTTGTCCCGCTGCTCGTCGAGCAGGTGCAGGTCGACCACGTCGCCGAAGTGCAGGGTACGGAACCCCGGGACCGTGCGGTGCATCGAGATGTACTCGTCGATCGCCGCGTCGACCCCGTCCCACCAGTGGGTCAGGTCGGCGGAGGCGAACCGCTCGTCGAGCCGCTGGAGATAGGCCTCCATCGTGCGCAGCGTCAACGCCTGCACGATCGCCCGCTTGTCCGGAAAGAACTGGTAGACCGATCCGATCGCCACCTCGGCACGCTCGGCGAGCAGGGTCGTGGTCAAGCCCTCGTACCCCACCTCGTCGACGAGCTCGGCGCAGGCGTCCAGCATCCGCTGGACCCGCGCGACACTTCGACCCTGCACCGGTACCCGACGCAGCGGCCCGGTCGTGGCGGCTGGTGTGGACACTCGGCGCCACCCCCCTTCGACGGATGAACATATCTGCACGTCACGACTCTGTGACTACCGGTACAACGAGCCGGGCTCGATTGCGGTATTTACCAGCCACAACGTTCCTGATATGAAGTCAGTTCATATTCACGTCGAGGAGCGTCCCATGGTCGGCACGCCAGCCGCCTGGTCCAACTGGGCCGGCAACCAGCGCAGCACCGCCGCCCTGACGGTGCGCCCCCGCACCGTCGAGGAGGTCGCCGAGGCGGTCCGCCACGCCGCCGACACCGGCCGGACGATCCGGGCGGTGGGCAGCGGACACTCCTTCACCGCGACCGCCGTCGCCGACGGGCACCGGCTCGACCTCGCCGACCTGGACACCGGGGTCACCGTCGACCCCGCTCGCCGCCTGGTCACCGTACCGGCCGGAATGACCCTGCACACCCTCAACGACCTGCTCGCCGGCCACGGCCTGGCGCTGCCCAACCTGGGCGACATCGACGCGCAGACCATCGCCGGGGCACTCTCCACCGGCACCCATGGCACCGGCGCGAAGCTCGGCTGCCTGTCCACCTTCGTCACCGCACTGACCCTGGTCACCGGGACCGGCGAGGTGCTGCGCTGCTCCGCCGACGAGCACCGCGACGTGTTCGCCGCCGCCCGGGTCGGGCTCGGCGCGGTCGGGGTGCTGGTCGAGGTCACGCTGCGTTGCGTCGACGCCTTCGTGCTCCGCGCGCACGAACGGCCGGCCGCGCTCGCCGCGGTGCTCGACGACCTGCCCGGCCTGGTCGAGCAGCACGACCACGCCGAGTTCTACTGGTTCCCGTACACCGACCGGGTGCAGGTCAAGACCAACGACCGGGTACCCGCCGACGGCCGGCCGCTGCCCCGCTGGCGCGGCTGGCTGGACGACGAGTTCCTCTCCAACACCGTCTTCGCCGGGGCCTGCCGGCTGGGCCGCGCCGTGCCGGCGCTCGCCCCCGGGATCAGTGCCATCTCCGCCCGGGCGCTCACCGAACGCACCTACACCGGCCGCTCCGACCAGGTCTTCTGCACCCCCCGCCGGGTCCGCTTCGTGGAGATGGAGTACGCGCTCCCGCGCGCCGCCCTGCCCACCGCGCTGGCGGAGCTGCGGCGGGTCGTGGACCGGCTGCCGTTCAAGGTGCTGTTCCCGGTCGAGGTGCGGTTCACCGCCGCAGACGACATCTGGCTCTCCCACGGGTACGGGCGGGACTCCGCGTACCTGGCCATCCACCAGTACGTCGGGATGCCGTACGAGCCGTACTTCCGGGCGTTCGAGGAGGTCGCCACCGACCTGGACGGCCGCCCCCACTGGGGCAAGCTGCACTGGCGGGACGCGGAGTCGCTCGCCACGGCGTACCCGAGGTTCGCCGACTTCCTGACGGTCCGCGACCGCCTGGACCCCGACCACCGCTTCACCAACCCGTACCTGACCCAGGTGCTGGGCGCCTGACTCCTGAAGATCCTGGAAGGAAGTGGCCCTCACAGGGGCCCCTTCCTTCCACGATCTCGAAGAGCTACTACTCCGGCGAGGTGGTTGCCTTCTTGGGGGCCGCCTTTTTGGCGGGGGTCTTCTTGGCCGTGGTGGTCTTCGCTGTTGTGGTCTTCTTGGCGGCGGTCTTCTTGGCCGCGGTCGTCTTCTTGGCGGGGGCGGCCTTCTTCGCCGCCTTCTTCTTCGGCGCCGGACCCTTCGCCCGCTTCTCGGCGAGCATCTCGGAGGCCACCTCGAGGGTCAGCTCCTCCGGGGTCTGCCCGCGCCGCAGCGACGCGTTGGTCTCCCCGTCCGTGACGTACGGGCCGAACCGCCCGTCCTTGATCACCAGCGGCTTCTCGGTGGCCGGGTCGTTGCCCATCTCCCGCAGCGGCGGCGCGGCGGCCCGGCGCTGGCGCGCCTTCGGGGCGGCCAGCAGGGCGAGCGCCTCGTCCAGCGTGACCGTGAACATCTTGTCTTCCGAGTCCAGCGAGCGGAACTCGTCACCGCGCTTGACGTACGGGCCGTAGCGGCCGTTGTTGGCGACGACCTCGTTGCCCTCGGCGTCGGTGCCGATCACCCGGGGCAGGCTGAGCAGCTGCAGCGCCTGATCGAAGGTGAGGCTGTCCGGCGACTGCGAGCGCAGCAGCGAGGACTTCCGCTCGCCGCTGGCCACGTACGGGCCGAACCGGCCGGACTTGAGCAGGATCGGCTCGCCGGTGGCCGGGTCGTCGCCGAGCTTGCGCTCGCCCCCGCCACCGAGGAACAGCTCGTGCACCTTCTCCGGGGTCAGCTCGTCGGGGGCCAGCCCCTCGGGGATCGGCGCCCGGTCGCCCTGGCCGCCGCCCTCCTCGCCCTCCGCGGCGGGCGCGGGCTGCTCGCCCGGCAGCGCCCGCTGGAGGTACGGCCCGTAGCGGCCGACCCGGACGACGACCTCGCGCCCGTCCTCTTCGGTGAACAGCGGGATCGAGTTGACGCTGCGCGCGTCGATGTCGCTGAGGTTCTCGGTGACCAGCTTCTTCAGCCCGCCCGCGTGGGCGATGGCCTGGTCGCCGGTGCCGTTGGCGCTGCCGAAGTAGAAGGAGGTGAGGAAGTCGACCGCCGCGTGCTCACCGCCGGCGATCTCGTCCAGCTCGTTCTCCATGCTGGCCGTGAAGTCGTAGTCGATGAGGCGCGGGTAGTGCCGCTCCAGCAACCCGATCACCGCGAACGCCAGGAACGACGGGATCATCGCCTGGCCGCGCTTGGAGACGTACCCACGGTCCTGGATGGTCTGCATGATCGACGCGTACGTCGACGGGCGGCCGATGCCCAGCTCCTCCAGGGCCTTGACCAGCGACGCCTCCGTGTAGCGGGCGGGCGGCTGGGTGTGGTGGCCCTGGGCGGCCAGCTCGTCGGCGGTCAGCGGCTGGTCCTTGGTGAGGGTGGGCAGCCGCCGCTCGGCGTCCTCGGCCTCGGCGTTCTCGTCGTCGCTCGACTCGACGTAGGCGCGGAGGAAGCCGGGGTCGGTGATGGTCTTGCCGGTCGCGCCGAAGTCGGCCTCCTCGCCGGCGGAGGAGAGTGCCCGGATGCGCACCGAGACGCTGGAGCCGACCGCGTCGGTCATCTGCGAGGCGATGGTGCGCCGCCAGATCAGCTCGTAGAGCTTGAACTCCTCGGCGGACAGCTCCTTGGCCACCTCGCCCGGCGTGCGGAAGTTGTCCCCCGCCGGGCGGATCGCCTCGTGCGCCTCCTGCGCGTTCTTCACCTTGCCGGTGTAGCGGCGGGGCTCCGGCGGCACGCTGCGCTCGCCGTACAGCTCGGCGATCTGCCGGCGGGCCGCCGCGATGGCGGTCTCCGACAGGTTCACCGAGTCGGTACGCATGTAGGTGATGTAGCCGTTCTCGTAGAGCCGCTGCGCGGTGCGCATCGTCTGCTGCGACGAGAGCCGCAGCTTCCGGGCCGCCTCCTGCTGGAGTGTGGAGGTGATGAACGGCGCGTACGGGCGGCGGCGGTAGGGCTTCTCCTCGACCCGGGTGACCGTGAACGGCCGCCCTTCGAGGCGCGCGGCCAGCCCCCGGGCGCCGCTCTCGTCGAGGTGCACCACCCCGGCACCGGGCTTGACCCGGCCCGTGGTCGGCTCGAAGTCCTTGCCGGTGGCGATCCGGTCGCCGCCCAGCGCGATGAGGGTGGCGTTGAAGGTGCGCGGTCCCTCGCCGGGGTTGGCCACCGCGAGGGTGGCCAGGATGTCCCAGTACTCGGCGGTGCGGAAGGCCATCCGCTGCCGCTCCCGCTCGACCACGATCCGGGTCGCCACGGACTGCACCCGGCCGGCGGAGAGGCCGCTGCGGACCTTGCGCCAGAGCACCGGGGAGACCTCGTAGCCGTAGAGGCGGTCGAGGATGCGCCGGGCCTCCTGGGCGTCGACCAGGTCCCGGTCGATCTCCCGCGGGTTGGCCACCGCGGCCTGGATGGCGGGCTTGGTGATCTCGTGGAACACCATCCGCTTGACCGGCACCTTGGGCTTGAGCGTCTCCACCAGGTGCCAGGCGATCGCCTCGCCCTCGCGGTCCTCGTCGGTGGCGAGGAAGATCTCGTCCACCTCCTTGGCCAGCGACTTCAGCTTGGTGATCTGCTTCTTCCGGTCGGCGGAGACCACGTAGAGCGCGGCGAAGCCGTTGTCCACGTCGACGCCGAGCCGGGCCCAGGGCTTGTCCTCGTAGGCGGCCGGGACCTCGGCGGCGTTGCGGGGCAGGTCCCGGACGTGGCCGAAGCTGGCCTCCACGACGTACCCCGGGCCGAGATAGCCCGAGATCGTCTTGGCCTTCGCCGGTGACTCGACGATGACCAGACGGGTGGTTCCAGCGTTGCTCGGCACGTCTCTCCCCGACCTCACTCCTACGCAATGCCCGCTTCGGGCCCTGTTGCACCCTGCCGGACCACCGGCGGTCCGGATGTCCAACGTAACGCGCCGTCCGCGTTCCGGGTTTCGTGGGCGGCAAATGATCAGGTTTCGTCGACCATCGGCCGCCGCCCTGCCGGACGGCGCCACCGTACACCGTGGGTAGGCGCCGAGCGGGTCACTGTGACGATCACGCACCCATGGCGGAGGAGACACCGGTCGTTTTCCTGGGCAAACCGCCGCACGGTGTGTCCGGGATCGGCCAGCCGGCGGGGTTGCGCCGGAAGGTCAGCCGTGCGTACCCGGCCACTCGGCCGTCGGCACGGTCCTGGGCCGGTCCCCGACCAGCTCCGCGAGCCGGGCCACCCGGCGCCGGCCGGTGATCCGGTACGCCGGCCCGCCCTCCTCCGCCTCCACGAACGCGGCCGGCAGCCCCACCGCGGCGAGGGCGGCGCGCACCGGCGGCCAGCACTCCTCGTCGGCCGGGCCGAGCCGGAGCCGGAACCCGGCCGGGTCGGCCGCCCCTGCGGCGGCGAGCCAGAGCCGCAGCCGCCGCCCGTTGAGGTGGAACCCCGCCGGGGGCCGCTTCACCGCCCCCCGCAGCCAGGCCAGGGCGAGCGGGGCCAGCGTGGTGGCGTACGCCGTGCGTACCAGGTGCCGGCCGTCCTCCGTCGGCTCCCAGCTCGCCGGGATCCCCCGGGCGCCCAACTCGGCCACCAGCACGTGCACCCGCCAGGCGGCGTCCACGACCACGGCGACCCGGGCCGTCCCGCCCATCCGCACCACCTCCCCGGGCCCGGCGAGCAGGCCGGCGAGGTCGGACAGCGACGGGTCGGCCGCCTCGGTGGAGAACAGCGAGGGCTGGCGGGCCGGGTTCTGGGAGGGAGGGGTCAGCGACACTCCGGGACCTCGTCGAAGGCCTCTTTGAGCTCGGGTGAGTTGAGTTTGCTGGTGTCCAGCGCGCTCGCGTCGTACTCCTTGTTGAGCGTGTCCACGGCGGCCCGCACCCCGTCGTAGAAGGGACCGGCCTGGGCGGTGTCCAGCCGGTCGATGGTGTCCCGGGCCCGCCCGTACGCGTCCCGCACCTTGCTGAGCGAGGCGCGGAACCCGGCGGAGATCTCGTCGCCGTGGTCGGTCTCCGGCACGCCCGCCTCCTCGACCTTGCGCCGGGCGGTCTCGCTGGCCTGCTCGGCCCCGGCGAAGAGCCGGACCAGGTTCTCCTTGGCCTGCGCCGGGGTGGTCTGCGCGGTCATCTGCTGCTGGGTGCTGCTGGTCAGCTTGTTGATCTCGGCGCGCCACGGGCTGAGCGCCTGGCAGACCGACGCGGCCCAGGCCTGCGGGCTGGGGCCGCCGCAGCCGGCGACCACGAGGACCAGCGTGGCCAGGACCACCGTGAGCTTTCCGGCGGTTGCCGCCCGGCGCGTACGCATGCGAAGCAGCGTACGACCTCCCGGTGGAAGTGCCACCGGTCAGGTTTCGTGCACGGGACCGCCGGACAGCACGGTTCCCGGCCGGCCGGGGCCGACCGGGAACCGTCGCGTCGTCCGGGTCAGGCGTTGACCGTCTCCGGGCGCTGGTCCGGGGTGCCGGCGCCGCTGTCGGAGTCCGCCATCGCCACGCCCTTGCGCTTGCTGAACACCACCGCCGCCACGATGATCAGCGCGGCCACCACGGCGATCGCGATCCGCAGCGGGGTGTTCCGGTCGTCGCCCACGCTCCAGGCCACCACGGCCGGCGCGATCAGCAGCGAGACCAGGTTCATCACCTTGATCAGCGGGTTGATCGCCGGGCCGGCGGTGTCCTTGAACGGGTCGCCGACGGTGTCACCGATGACGGTCGCGGCGTGCGACTCGGAGCCCTTGCCGCCGTACGCGCCGTCCTCCACCAGCTTCTTGGCGTTGTCCCAGGCACCACCGGAGTTGGCCAGGAAGACCGCCATCAGGGTGCCCGCGCCGATCGCACCGGCCAGGTACGAGGCCAGCGCGCCGGGGCCGAGGCCGAAGCCGACCGCGATCGGGGCCAGGATGGCCAGCAGGCCGGGGGTCATCAGCTCGCGCTGCGCGTCCCGGGTGCAGATGTCCACGACCTTGCCGTACTCGGGGCGCTGGGTGCGGTCCATGATGCCCGGCAGCTCGCGGAACTGCCGGCGGACCTCCATCACCACGGCGCCGGCCGAGCGGGACACCGCGTTGATGGCCAGGCCGGAGAAGAGGAAGACCACCGCCGCGCCGATGATGAGGCCGACCAGGTTGCGCGGGTTGGCCACGTTCAGCGAGTTGAGGATCTCGGCGCCGACGTCGCCCACGCCCGCGTCCTCGTACGAGGAGCGCAGCGTGTCGGTGTACGAGCCGAACAGCGCGGTCGCGGCCAGCACCGCGGTGGCGATCGCGATGCCCTTGGTGATCGCCTTGGTGGTGTTGCCGACGGCGTCCAGCTCGGTCAGCGTCCGCGCGCCGTGCTCGTCGATGTCGCCGGACATCTCCGCCACGCCCTGGGCGTTGTCGGAGATCGGGCCGAAGGTGTCCATCGCGACAATGACGCCGACGGTGGTGAGCAGGCCGGTGCCGGCCAGCGCCACCGCGAACAGCGACAGCGTGATGGAGCTGCCGCCGAGCAGGAAGGCGCCGAAGACGCCAGCGCCGATCAGCAGCGCCGAGTAGACCGCCGACTCCAGGCCGACGCTGATGCCGGCGAGGATGACGGTGGCCGCGCCGGTCTGCGAGCTCTTGCCGATGTCCTGCACCGGGCGCCGGTTGGTCTCGGTGAAGTAGCCGGTGAGCGCCTGGATCGCGGCGGCCAGCACGATGCCGATGACCACCGCGCCGATGGCCACCAGGCGCGGGTTGCGGTCGACGTCGGTCAGCCCGCCCTCCAGCTCGCCGAAGGTCGCCGGCAGGTAGGCGAACGCCGCGATCGCCACCAGCACCGCGGAGATCACCGCGGAGAGGTAGAAGGCCCGGTTGATCGCGGTCAGGCCGTTGCGGTCGCTGGTGCGCAGCCGGGTGATGAAGACGCCGACGATCGCGACCAGCACGCCGATGGTGGAGATGATCAGCGGGAAGACCAGGCCGTCCTCGCCGAACGCGGCGCGGCCCAGGATCAGCGCGGCGACCAGGGTGACCGCGTACGACTCGAAGAGGTCGGCGGCCATGCCGGCGCAGTCGCCGACGTTGTCGCCCACGTTGTCGGCGATGGTGGCGGCGTTGCGCGGGTCGTCCTCCGGGATGCCCTGCTCCACCTTGCCGACCAGGTCGGCGCCGACGTCGGCGGCCTTGGTGAAGATGCCGCCGCCGACCCGCATGAACATGGCGAGCAGCGCGGCGCCGAAGCCGAAGCCCTCCAGCACGGTCGGGGCGTCACCCCTGAACAGGATGACGACCAGCGCCGCGCCGAAGAGGCCGAGACCGACGGTGAGGAAGCCGACCACGCCACCGGTCCGGAAGGCGATCTTCATGGCGCCCTCGCGCCCGCCTTCCCGTTCCCGGGCGGCCGCGGCGACCCGCAGGTTGGCGCGGGTGGCCAGCCACATGCCGGCGCCCCCGATGAACGCGCTGAACAGCGCGCCCACCACGAAGAAGGCCGACCGGCCGATCTTCACGAGGGTCTCGTTGCCGTCGGTGTCGTGCACCGGCAGCAGGAAGAGCAGCACGACGGCGATCACCACGAAGATCGCCAGGGTGCGGAACTGCCGCAGCAGGTACGCGGACGCGCCCTCCTGCACCGCCCCGGAGATCTCCTGCATGTTCGTGGTTCCCGTACCGGCCGCCAGGACCGCCCTGGTGAGGGCGGCCGCGAAGACGAGCGCCACCAGCGCGATGACCGCGGCGATGACGACGTACGTCACGTTGGCTCCGGTAAGGGACAGTGCGCCGCCGTCGGCGGCCAAGGTCCCGGACATCTATGTCCTCCTGTACCGAACAACTCGCGCCGGCCGGTGGAGACGCACGGGCCGACGCCTGGATGCGGACTCGCAAGCGCGCGCCGACCCACCCCGGCGGACCAGCGATGAACACCCATTCCCGCTGGCTGCGGGACGGATCACTTGCTGACAACCCGCGTACTGTAGCCCTCCGACGTGTTGAGGGTCACAGGGAGGGGGCACCCAGTCTTGATGATCTTCATAACTGTGCTATGCGAAGAAATCTGATATAAGGCGCGGGCAACACGACGAGGCCGCGCTCCCCGAGGGGAACGCGGCCTGCGGCGGGACGGGAAGTCAGGCGCGGCCGACCGGCCACACCATCCGGACCTCGGTGCCGACACCCTCGTCGACCGGGCGGACCTGGAGGTCCTCGACGAAGCCCGCGAGCAGGGCGAAGCCCACCCCGGTGGTCAGCGCGTCCTCGCTGAGCGACTCCTTGGCCAGCTCGTCCGGGGGCAGCGCGGCGAGACCGATGCTCGCCTCGATCGGGGCACGGTCCACCACCCGCACCGTGTACGCCCCGCTGTCGGACATCTCCACGTACACCAGGTCGGGCACCCCGTACTGCCGGTGCAGCGCGACCGCCCGGGTGCACGCCTCACCGATGGCCAGGCGCACCTCGTCGAGCAGGTCCTCGCGCACCCCGGCCCGGCGCGCCACAGCGACACCGACCAGGCGTGCGGTGCGGACGTGCACCGGTGCCGGCGAGAAGGAGAGCTTGACGGTCGCCATCACGCGCCGGCGCCGGTCGGGTCGGCGTTGATCGCCGCGTCGACCGTGGGATGCAACGGGAAGACCTGGTCCAGGGCGGTGATCCGGAAGATCTTGAGCAGCGGCTCCTTGTCGCAGACCAGCGCGAAGGAACCGCCGGCCGAGCGGAGCCGCTTGAGCGCGCCGACCAGCACGCCGAGGCCGGTCGAGTCCAGGAAGTCCACCCGGCCCAGGTCCACCACCACCCGGTGGGCACCGCCGTCGATCAGCTCCAGGAGCCGTTCCCGCAGGCGCGGCGCGGTGTAGACGTCCACCTCACCGCCGACCTCGAGCACCGTGTGCTCCCCCACGGTGCGGGTCGCCAGCGACAGCTCCATCGGCCCCTCCTCGGTAAGCTCTCCTGGGCATCTAACCATCCCGCCGAATGACCCCTTCCAGGTCACCGGCGAAGGCTTCCCCATACCCCCCGCCCCCCGTTTCCAATTCCGAACACCAGTGCGAGAGTGCAGGACGTGTCTACCGACAGCTTCAGCTCGGCGCGTCTACCGCCGCGCCACGACCTGAAGCAGTCGACCGACAGCTTCAGCTCGGCGCGTCTGCCGCCGCGCGACGACCTGAAGCAGTCGACGGACCTGGCAGGCGGCGGCCCCGGCCGCGCGCCGGGCGAGCTGCTCCGCCGGCTGCGCCTGCGGCACGCCGCCGACCCGGTCACCCACGTCGAGCGGGTGCCGGCCCGGGCCGGCGAGCC
>NZ_MUYZ01000172.1:0-14220 GCF_003013775.1 Micromonospora sp. MH33 | reverse complement strand
ACCACCCGGCCGCGGGCCCAGAGCAGGCCGTCGTCGTCGGCGACGCCCAGGTCCGAGCGGAGGTCGGCCTCGCCGAGCCCGAGCGAGGCCACCGCCGGGTGGGCGGCCGCGATGGCGTACGCGGACTCCAGCCCGACGGCCGACTCGACCAGCGGGTGCAGCGGGATGTCGACCCGGGCGGCCACGGCGGCGACGGTCGCCGGGGACTCCACCTTGGGCAGGCGCAGCCCGGCCAGCCCCGGCCGCCCGGCGACGGCGGCCAGGTCGGCGGCGACGTCCGGGCCGGCCAGCTCGTTGACCCGCACCTGCACGGGCAGCGGCTGCGGGTCGGCGAGGAACTCGGCGACCGCCTCCCGGGCGTACGCCTTGCGGCCGGCGACGACGGCGTCCTCCAGGTCGAGGATGACCGCGTCGGCGCCGGCGGCGACCGCCTTGGCGAACCGGTCGGGCCGGTCGCCGGGCACGTAGAGCCAGGTGAGCAGCATCAGATTACCCCGCGCTCGCGCAGCGCGGCCAGCTCGTCGCCGGTCAGCCCGAGCGCGCCGAACACCGCGTCGGTGTCCTGGCCGTGGCGGCGGCCGGCATGCCGGATCTCCCCGGGGCTGTCCGACATCCGGAACGGCACGTTCTGCATCCGTACCTCGCCGAGTTCCTCGTCGGGGACGGTGACCACGGTGCCGAGCGCCGCGTACTGCTGGTCGGCGAGGATGTCCCGCACGTCGTAGACGGGGGCCACGGCGGCCTGGGCCGCCTCGAACGCGGCCACCACCTCGTCGCGGTCCCGCTTCGCCACCCAGCCGCCGACCGCCGCGTCGAGTTCGTCGGCGTGCGCGGCCCGCCCGCTGCCGGTGGCGAACCACGGCTCGTCGACCAGGTCCGGGCGGCCGACGAGCCGGACCACCCGCTCGGCGATGCTCTGGGCGCTGGTCGAGACGGCCACCCACCGCCCGTCGGCGCAGCGGTAGGTGTTGCGGGGCGCGTTGTTGTTGGACCGGTTGCCCAGCCGCGGCTGCACGTAGCCGAGCTGGTCGTACCAGGTGATCTGCGGGCCGAGCATCGCCATGATCGGTTCGATGATGGCCAGGTCGACCACCTGGCCCCGGCCGGTCAAGTCGCGGCCGCGCAGGGCCAGCATGACCGCGTACGCGGCGGCCAGCGCGGTGACGGAGTCGGCCAGCCCGAACGGCGGCAGGGTCGGCGGCCCGTCGGGTTCCCCGGTGGCCGCCGCGAAGCCGCTCATCGCCTCGGCGAGGGTGCCGAACCCGGGCCGGGGCGCGTACGGGCCGACCTGCCCGAAGCCGCTGATCCGGGCGATGACCAGCCGCGGGTTGACCGCGTGCAGCTCGTCCGGGCCGAGGCCCCAGCGCTCCAGGGTGCCGGGGCGGAAGTTCTCCACCAGCACGTCGGCGTCAGCGAGCAGCCGGCGCAGCAGTTCCGCGCCGTCCCGGTCGGAGAGGTTGAGCGTGACGGTCCGCTTGTTGCGGCCGAGCACCTTCCACCACAGGCCGACGCCGTCCTTGGCGGGGCCGTGCCCCCGGGAGGGGTCGGGCTTGGCCGGGTGCTCCACCTTGACCACGTCGGCGCCGAAGTCGCCGAGGAACGCGGCGGCCAGCGGGCCGGCGAAGAGGGTGGCCAGGTCGACGACCTTGACGCCGTGCAGCGGCCCGGGGGTGGTCATGGCGTCCCCTTCGCCGGGTCGACGGCGGCCAGGAACACGTCCCCGTTGCCGAGCGCGGCGCCGCCGTCGGGGGCGCCGGTGGTGCGGCCGCTGACCAGCAGCCGGCCGTCGGGCCCGACGGTGGCGTAGACGTTCTCCTCGCCGAACGGGTCGGCGGCGTCGTCGCGGGCCGTGCCGTACTGGGCGACGGCGACCTGCCGGCCGCGGGCGTCGAGGCGCAGGGTGAGCACGTCCGCGCCGCCGGCCGGCACGCCGAGGGTGCTGCCGGTGAAGCCGACCACGGCGAGGGTGCCGTCGGCGAGGGCCAGCACGTCGGTGCCGGCGTCCGCGCCGCGCCCGCCGGTGACGGTCCGCCAGCGCTGCGCGCCCTTCGCGGTGTACGCCACGGTGAGCACGTCCCCGGCGGTGGCGCCGGTGGCCACCACCTGGCCGGCGTCGGTGACCGTGATCCCGCCGAGCAGGTCGTCGCCCGTGCCGCCGGCCACCGTGAGCCAGTCGCGGGCGCCGTCGGGGGTGAACCGGGCGAGCCAGCCGTCGGCGCCGCCCAACGGCGTGGCGCCGGGCAGCGCGCCGGAGGTGCCGCCGGCCACGTAGACGCCGTTCGCGTCGGCCGCGACGGCGTACGCCTTGTCCTCGCCCGGGCCGCCGAACTGCCGGGTCCAGGCCAGGGTGCCGTCCGGGTCGATCCGGGCGAGCACGGCGTCCTTGTCGCCGGCGCCGGTCCCGCCGAACGTGCCGCTGGTGTAGCCGGCGACGTACGCGCCGCCGTCGGGGGCGGCGGTGATCGCGTAGAACCGGTCGGCCTTGGCGGGGTCGCCGACCTGGGTGAGCCAGGCCCGCTGCCCGGTGGCCGTCAGTTTCGCCACGAACGCGTCGTCGGCGGGGCTGCCCGGGTGCCGGCCGTCGAGGTCGCCGCGGGTGTACCCGGCGGTGAGCACGCCGCCGTCGGGCAGCGGGACGGTCCCGTAGAGCCGCTCGTTGGCGGGGGTGCCGAACTGGCTGGTCCAGCGGACCGTGCGCCGGTCGGCGGCGAGCCGGGTCACCACGGCGTCGAGGCCGCCGGCGTACGGCTGGCCGGCCACCGTGCCGGTGGCCGCGTAGCCGAGGGTGACCTCGCCGTCGGGGTGGGCGGCGACGCCGCCGGCCCAGTCGGCGCCGGCGGTGCCGTGCAGCGGGGCGGGCAGCCCGGCCGGCGGGGTGACGCTGAGCGTGGCCGCCAGGTGCTTCAGGCCGTCGACGAACGCGGGCCGCCAGACGTCCCAGTCGTGCCCGCCGTCGAGGACGCGGAACTCGGCGGCGACGCCGTCGGCCCGGCGGACCGTGTTGTAGAGGGTGGCGGCCTCGTAGTCGAGGTCGTGCGCGGCGTCGGCCGGGTCGGGGTTGGCCCACTCGTCGTCGCCGACCGCGATGAACATCCGCACCGGCGACTCGGCGTCGAGGCCGGGCAGCAGGGCGGGGTAGTTCAGCCGCTGGTACACCTCGTCGGAGAAGGGCCGGTCACCGTCGCCGAACGCGCCGAACTCGCGGGCCGAGGAGTCGGCCGGCGGCAGCGGCCGGTAGACGGCGGGGCTGAGCACCAGCGCGTTGGCGAAGAGGTCCTGGTGGGCGAGGGCGTAGCGCAGCGCGCCGGCGCCGCCCATCGAGTAGCCGCCGACCAGCCGGGCGTTCCGGTGCGCGGCGGTGCGGTACGTGGCGTCGACGTGCGCGACGAGGTCCCGGGTCAGCGCGGTCTCCACCGGCCGGCCGGGGCGGTCGGCGCCGGTGTAGGCGGAGTCGACGTACCAGTTGCCGCGCTCGCTCCACGGGGCGTCGGGCAGCACGGCGATCACCGGCGGCACCTCGCCGTCGGCGATGAGCCGGTCCAGGTCGCTCTTCACCCGGGTCCACGCCTGCATGGTGTCGCCGCGCCCGTGCAGCAGGTACAGCACCGGGTAGCGGGTGCCGGCGTTCGCCGCGTCGGCGTAGCCGTACGGGAGGTAGACGGTGTAGTCGATGGGCGCGCCGAGGGCCGGCGAGGCCGCGGTGGCGGTCGTGAGGGTGCCGGACCGCTCCTTGCCGGCGAGGGCGGTCTCCGGGGCCAGGCCGGCGAGCCCCACGGCGGCCAGCAGGGCGACCAGGGCGGCGCCGGGGCGCCAGGATCTTCTCATCGGAGGGCTCCTTCGGGCAGGTCGGCGGCGCAGCGGAAGCCGATCGAGGTGGAGCGGGTGAGGCCGGCGCCGGTGAGCAGCAACTTCACCGACACGTCCGGCGGCTGCGGGCCGCCGTCGAAGTACCAGTCGGAGCCCTCCGCCCGGTACGCGCAGCCACCCTTGAGGATGACGAAGCGGGTCCGCCCGTCGGAGTGCTCGCTCTCGGTCAGGTTCCACACCAGCGGCTCCCGCCGGGCCAGCAGGCCCGCCTCGGCGGCCACCTGCCACTCGTCCTCGGTGGGCAGCCGCAGCCCGGCCCAGTCGGCGTACGCCCGCGCGTCGGCGAGATCGATCCCGGTGACCGGGGCGTCGGCGGGGCCCTGCCCGGCGGTGAACCGTTCCGGCCGGACCGGCCGGTAACCGGTGGCGGCGAGGAAGCGGGCGTACTGGCCGTGGGTGACCTCGTGGGTGTCGATGGCGAACCGGCCGGGCCGGACCTGGCGGCGCAGCGTGCCGGTGTGGTGCAGGCGCGGCGGCAGCGGCTTCCACTCGTCGACGTACGGGGCCTCGCCGTAGAGGCCGGTCTCCCGGACCCGGTGGTGGACGGTCAGCTCGTGCCGCCCACCCTCCACGGTCACCATGCCGTCGGGCAGGGCCGCCAGCGGATACCACGGGGTGCGGGCGCGCACGGCGGCGCGGGCCGGGAAGGACGGGTCCCCGGTCGGCGGTTCGTGCCGGGGCACCGGGGTGCCGGTGGCGACCACCGCGGCGATCGCCCCGGCGGGCAGCGGCCCGCCGACGGCCAACCGGCCGTCCTCGAGTTCGGTGACGGTCAGCTCGGCGCCGGTGACCAGGTCGACGAAGCGCCCCGGCCGGCGGTCGGTGAGCAGCCACGGGCCGTCGTGGTCGGCCCCGCGGTTGACCACCGTCCACAGCGGCTGGTCGTCGTGGGTCCAGCGGGACGCGTACACCTGGCCGGCGCCGGGGTGGTCGGCGAGCGGTACCCAGTCCTCGGCACGCAGCCACGCGGCGTGGCTGGCCTGCACCCGGCGCATGGCCCGCAGCACGGCCCGGTCCCGCTCGTTCCAGCCGACCCAGACGCCGAAGACGCTCTCCCAGACCAGCACGCCGCAGCCGTTGAGCCAGGCCGAGTGCAGCTCGTCGAGGTGGTCGCGGTGCCAACGGCGGGTGTGGTGCAGGACGTGCCGGCGTTCGAACCACTTGGCCCGCAGCACGCCCGGGGTGGCGGAGTCGGCGAACCACTGCGCCCAGGACATGGCGTGGTCGGCGATCCGGGCCAGCGGCACCCGGCTCTCCCCCTCCAGGACCAGGCCGGGGCGGACCGCGTCGAGCGCCTTGCGCAGCTCGCCGGCGCCCTCCTTGAGGGTGTCCAGGAAGACGCCGTCGGCGCCGAGCCGGGCGGCCAGCGCCGCGACCTCCTCGGCATCGGCGCCCGGCTCCCGCCTCGTGCCGGTGTCCCACGGGTTGTAGTCGACGAACACCCGGACCCCGGCGGCCTGGAACGCGCGGACCACCCCGGGCAGCTCGGGCACGTCGCGGTACCAGTCGAACTGGTTGCGCTCGTCCAGCCCGATCACCGGGTACGCGTGCCAGAGCACCACCCCGTCGAAGCCGCCGAAGTCGCGCCGCGCCGCGTCGAGGAACGCCCCGACGGTGAACTCGCCGCGGTCGTGGTCGTACAGCGTCTCGTCCCAGAGCCAGGCCAGGCAGACGGTGAAGCAGTCCCCGGCGATCTCGTCGTAGTGCCCGCCGGTGTAGCCGAGCCGGGCGCGGGCGTCGGCCCGCCACCGGGTGAGTTGCTCCCGCCAGGCGGGCCAGTCCGCGGGGTCGTCGGGGGCGGCGAAAATCTTCGCCTCGTCCAGGGTGGTCAGGTGGGCGTGCGCGCCGAGCGGCACCTCGGTGGGCCGGTCGATCGGCCGGGGCACGTACGGGTTGAAACTCACTCGACCTCTCCGTAGGTGGCGGCGGACAGCGCGTCGATGGCGGCCCGCTCGGGCAGGGCGGTGGACGCGCCGGGGCGCTCGGCGCAGGCCGCGCCGGCGGCGCACGCCCAGCGCAGCACGGCCGTGGCGGTGTCCCCGGTGAGGCCGCCGCGCTCGGCCAGGGCGACCGCGAGCGCGCCGGTGAACGCGTCGCCGGCGGCCGTGGTGTCCACCGCGTCGATCTTCGGGGCCGGCACCTCGATCCGGGCGCCGTCCCGGTCGGCGTAGGCGGCGCCGCGCGCGCCGAGGGTGAGCACCACCCGGGGCACGAGGCCGACCAGGGTGTCGAGCAGCGCCGCCGGCTCGTCGGTGAACACCCCGGCGACGACCGCGGCCTCGTGCTCGTTGACCACCAGCACGTCGACCAGGTCGAGCAGTTCGGTGGGGAGCGGCCGGGCCGGGGCGGCGTTGAGCACCACGGCGGCGCCGCCGGCGCGGGCCCAGCCGGCGGCCCGGGTGACCTCCGACAGCGGCACCTCCAGTTGCAGCAGCAGCACGCCGGCCGCGGCCACCGCGCTCCGGTCGGCGTCGTCGAGGGTCAGCGCACCGTTCGCGCCGGGGGCGACCACGATGCAGTTCTCCGCCGCGTGGTCGACGGCGATCAGCGCGACCCCGGACGGCCTGTTGACCGTGCGCAGGCCACGCAGGTCGACACCGGCGGCGGCCAGGTTGTCCCGCAGCAGCCCGCCGAAGCCGTCGCCGCCGACCGCGCCGACGAAGGCGCAGTCCGCGCCGGCCCGGGCGGCGGCGACCGCCTGGTTGGCGCCCTTGCCGCCGGGCACCATCCGGAAGTCGTCGCCGAGCACCGTCTCGCCGGGCCGGGGCAGCTGCGGCGCGGTGACCACCAGGTCCAGGTTGGCGCTGCCGACCACCACCACCCGGGCGCTCATGCCCGGTTCCCGTGGGCCAGGGTGAGGGTACGGTCGGCCAGCTCGTCGAAGCCGATGCCGTCGAAGCCGGCGATGCTGCTGGCCAGCCGGTTGCGCAGCGGCGCGACCCAGCGCCCCGGCAGCCGCGCGGCGCCGGTGAGCGCCCCGGTGACCGCGCCGACGGTGGCGCCGTTGGAGTCGGTGTCCCAGCCGCCGGCGACCACCGCGCAGATGGACCGTTCCAGGTCGCCCCGCCCGTACGCCAGGGCCGCGGCGACCAGGGCGGCGTTGTTACGGACGTGCACCCAGTGCAGGTGACCGTGCCGCGCGTAGAGGGTGTCCACGATGCTTTCCCAGTCGTCGCCGCCGGCGCCGAGGGCACGCGCCTCCCGGACGGCGGCGGTGAACCGACTGCCCGGGGGCAGCACCGACTCGCCGGCGTCCAGGACCGCGTCCACGTCGCCGGCCACCGGCGCCGCCGCGGCCAGGGCGGCCACCCAGATCGCCCCGTACGCCCCGGCCCGGACGTGGCTGACGGCGGCGTCCCGCCACGCGGCCTCGGCGGCCCGGTCGGGGCGGCCCGGGTTGGTCCAGCCGTACACGTCGGTGCGGATCTGCGCGCCGATCCACTCCCGGAACGGGTTGTGCCGGCGGGCCGTCTCCGGCGGGGTGAGGCCGAGCAGCAGGTTGCGGTAGGCGACCCGCTCGGCGGTGAAGACCCGCCCCGCGGGCAGCCAGTCCAGCCAGGCCTGCGCCACGTCGGCGCTGGTGAAGCCGGGTCCGTGGGTCTCCAGGACGCGCAGCGCCAGCAGGGCGAAGTTGAGGTCGTCGTCCTCGGGCATGCCGGCGATGTTCTCGGCGAGGCTGGTCGGCGCACTGCGCCGGTTCCACGGCCAGCGGGCGGCCACGTCGGCCGGCAGCCCCCGCGCGGTGAACCAGTCGCGCAGCGGCCACCGGCCGGTGGCGGAGAGGATCTCCCGGATCCCGTGACGGGGGATCTTCTCCACCGGCTTGCCGAGCAGGCAGCCGGCCGCCCGGCCGAGCCAGGCGCCGTGCAGCCGGTCCCGCTCGACGGTGGTCGGCAGGTCCCAGGCGCTCGGCCAGGTCTTGCGGACCGCGTCGAGGTCGCCGGGCTCGTCCGCGCCGTCGGGGCCGGGCAGCGCGTCGGCGGCGTCGAGCAGGTCGACGGCGAGGGCCCGCAGTTCCGGCGGGGCCGGCACCGGCGAGGCCCCGCTGACCGGGGCCGTGACGTCGCCGCCGGCCGCCGTCCAGCGGTCGGCCAGGGCGGTGACGTCACGACCCTCGTCGCGGCTCGCGGCCAGTTCGTGCGGCAGCAGGTCCTCCGGCTGCACCCAGGTCAGCCGGAGCCCGCGGGCCGGCGTCCCGGCAGCGCTCATGCCAGCCCGCCGAACCGCTCGGCGCGCCGGGCGAAGCGCTCCCGGTCACGGTCGAACACCTCGGTGGCCACCCCGGCGAGGACCCGGGCGGGCTCGACCAGGTCGGTGCGGGACGCCTCCGCGACCACCTCCGACCACTCGGCCGGCACGGCCGCCGCGCCGCCGAGCGCACCGGCGATCGCGCCCGCCATGGTGGCGGTGGAGTCGGCGTCCCGGCCGTAGTTCACCGAGCCGAGCACCGCCGCCCGGTAGTCGCCGCCGGCCACCACCAGCATGCCCAGCGCCACCGGCAGTTCCTCGATGGCGTGCAGCCGGCTCGGGCGGCGGGCGCCCAGGCCGGGGCTGCGGTACTCCTCCCCCACCGTGTCGTAGGGGGCCACCGCGGCGCGCAGCGCCGGGATGGCAACCTTCCAGTCGTCGTGCCCGCGGGCCTCCTTGACCACCGCGTCGATGGCGGCGCGGGTGCCGTCGCGGGCCAGGTCGAGGGTGGCCGCGACAACGTCGTCGACGCTCGCGCCGGGGGTCGCGGCGGCGGCGACCGCGGCGGCGAAGACCGCCGCGGCCTCCCGGCCGTAGCTGTGCTGGTGCGCCCCGGCGATCTCCACGGCCTCGGCGTAGGCCCCGGCCGGGTCACCGGCGTTGACGATGCCGACCGGGGCCATGTACATGGCGGCGCCGCAGTTCACGATGTTGCCCACGCCCGCCTCGCGCGGGTCGGCGTGGGCGTGGTGCAGGCGGGTGACCAGCCACCGCTCGGCCGCGGCCAGGCGGTGGAAGGTCACCCCCTCCCGCTCCAGGTCCGGGATGTACACCACCCGCTCGATCAGGTCGGGGACGAGCAGTTCCACCACGTCGTACGCGTCGAGGTGGTCCCGCTTGGCCGCGTACGCCCGGACCAGGGCGTGGGTCATCAACGTGTCGTCGGTGATGTGCCCGTCGCCCTTGTGGTACGGCGCGAGTGGCCGCGCGGTGGCCCAGTCGGCGTGGTACGGGGGGACGATCCCCTCGACCCAGCCGCCGAAGCGGGCGCGGATCTGCTCCGGAAGGGCCGTCTCGGTGGCCCCGCCGAGGGCGTCGCCCACCGCGGCGCCGACCAGGCAGCCGACCGACGTGTCGAGCAAGAGTGACATGGTTACCTCAGAACCTGCTTGCCACCGTCGACCAGCTGCGTGCCGAGCTGGTCCAGGGTGATCTTGTTGGCGAAGTACTGCTGGAGGGCGGGGGTGGCGTACTTGGTCTTCCACTCCGGGTAGCCGTCGGCCTTCTGGAACGGGGCGACGGTCAGGTCGGCGGCGCTGTCCGCGGCCACGTCCCAGCCCTGCTTGCCCCCGGTGACCTTGACCAGCTCCTCGTTGGCCTGCTTGCCGGTGGGCACCAGCCAGTCACCCTTGGCCAGGGCGGCCATGTTGGTCGGGTTCAGGAACCACTCCAGGAACTGCGCGGCCTGCTTCTTGTGCTTGCTGTCCTCGGCGATCGACAGGGTCTGCGGGTTGGCGGCCTGCTTGCTGGAGAGGCCCTTGATCGGCGGGAGGGTCACCCACTCGAAGCCGGCGGGGGCCTGCTCGACCATCTGCTGGCGCAGCGAGACCGAGCCGGGGAGCATGGCGTACTTGCCGCCGAAGAAGCCGGGCAGGGTGTCGGCGCCGCTCATGCCCAGTGCCTCCGGGGAGGCCGACTTGCTGGTGTAGAGCATGTCGTGGATCCGCTTCGGCACCTCCTTCTCCGCGTCGCCGACCTTGACCTCGGTCTTGCCGCCGTCGGTGTAGAAGAACTTGCCGTCGTAGTTCAGCGCCAGGTTCAGCACCCGGTTGGTGGGCGACTTGAGCGCCCAGGCGGCGCCGTACTGGCCGGGCTTGGTGAGCTTCTGGGCGTTGGCCTGGAACTCGTCCCAGGTCCAGCCTCCGTCGGCGGGCGGGACGGCGATGCCGGCGGCGTCGAGCAGCTTCTTGTTGGCGATGACGACCTGCGACTCCAGCAGGAACGGCACGCCGGTGACCTTGCCGTCGAAGGTGGCGGTGTCCCAGACGCCCGGGTCGATCTGGCCCTTGAAGTCGTCGCTGAGCAGCTTGGAGAGGTCGGTCAGGTAGCCCTGCTTGCTGAACTCGCCGATGGCCGAGGCCTCGTAGTGCACGATGTCGGCCACGTCGCCGCCCTCGAACGAGGTGACGAGCTGGTCGTGGATCGAGTTCCAGTCACCCTGGACGTACTCGACCTGGATGTCCGGGTGCTCGCTGTTCCACTTGGCGACCAGGTCCTTGTTGGCCTGGAGCGACTCCTTCTGCCAGGCGAGGCTGAGGAAGCGCAGCTTGGCCGGGCCGGACGAGTTCTCGTCCTCGCCGCCGCCGTCACCGCACGCGGCGAGGGCGCCGAGCCCGACGACCGCGACCGCGGTGGCCGCGGCGAGTCGACGGAATCTGCTACGGAGCATGGGGGATTCCTCCTTGGTGGTGGTTGGGGGTGTGGTCAGCCCTTGACCGCGCCGGCGAGCGACCCGGACGAGAGGCGGCGTTGCATGACCGCGAAGAAGATCAGGCTGGGCAGGGTGGCCAGCAGCGAACCGGCCGCCAGCGGGCCCAGGCGTGCGGTGCCCTCGATGCCGACGAACCGGGCCAGGGCGACCGGCAGGGTCGCCAGCTCGGGGGTCTTGACCAGCACCAGGGCGAAGAAGAACTCGTTCCAGGCGGAGATGAAGGAGAACAGGGCGGTGGCCACGATGCCCGGCGCGAGCAGCGGGAAGACCACCCGGCGCAGCACCTGGAGCCGGCTGGCGCCGTCGACGCTGGCCGCCTCCTCCAGCTCGCGGGGGATGTTGCGGACGAAGCCCTGCAGCATCCACAGGGCGAACGGCAGCGCCCAGACCACGTAGATCAGCACCAGCCCGGCGTGCGTGTTGGCCAGCCCGACCTGCCGCAGGATCAGGAAGATCGGGATGATCAGCAGCACGAACGGGAAGAGCTGCGACAGCAGCACCCAGCCGAGCGCGACGGTGCCGAGCTTGGTCCGGAACCGGGCCAGGGCGTACGACGCGGGCAGCGCGACCAGCACGGTGAGCACCGCCGAGGCGAGCGACACCTGGAGGCTGTTCAGCGCGGCCCGGCCGAGCTGCTGCTCGGTGAAGGCCTGCATGAAGTTCTGCACGGTGGGGTTGCTCGGGATGAGCGTGGGGTGCAGCTGGACCAGTTCGCGCGGCGGCTTGAACGCGGTGGAGAGTAGCCAGACCAGCGGGAACCCGAGGAAGATCAGGTAGCCGGTCAGCGCCACGTACTGGAGCGTCCGCCCGGTGCGGCTCGGCTTTCCGAACATGTCAGTTCGCCTCCCTCAACCGGCGACGCAGGTAGACCGCGAGCAGCGCGACGATGATCACGACCATGACGTTGCCGAGGGCCGCGGCGTAGCCGTAGTTGCCGTAGCGGAACGCCTCCTCGTAGGCGAAGAGCATCGGCAGCATGGTCTTGCCGCCCGGCCCGCCCGCGGTGAGCACGTAGACCAGGCCGAACGAGTTGAAGTTCCAGATGAAGTCCAGCGAGGTGATCGCCACGACGACCGGCGCGATGGCGGGCAGCGTGACGTTGCGGAACCGGTGCCAGGTGGAGGCCCCGTCCACCGCGGCCGCCTCGTGCAGCTCGCGCGGCACGCCCTGCAGGCCGGCCAGGAGGACGACGGTGGTCTGCGGCATGCCGGCCCAGACGCCGACGATGATGACCGCGGGCAGGGCGGTGCTGAAGTCGCCGAGCCAGTTGGTGCGCAGCCCGTCGGCGCCGACGCGGTGGAAGAACTCGTTCAACAGGCCGGCGTCCGGGTGGTAGACCAGCTTCCAGAGGATGCCGACGACCACGGGCGGCATCGCCCAGGGCACCACGGCCAGCACCCGGGCCACCCCGCGGAAGCGCAGTTGCTGGTTGAGCAGCAGGGCCAGGCCGAGGGCGAGCACGAACTGGAGCACGGTCACCCCGACCGCCCAGAGCAGGCCGATCTTGAACGAGTTCCAGAACAGCTCGTCGCCGAGCAGTTCCCGGTAGTTGGCCAGCCCGGTGAAGCTGATCTCGACGTTGCGCCCGGCCCGGGCGTCGGTGAAGCCGAGGTAGATGCCGCGCACCAGCGGGAACACCGACAGCACCACGATGGGCAGCAGCGACGGGAGCAGCAGCAGGTAGATGCCGAGCCGGTCGGAGCGGGACCGGGCCCTGCGGGGCCCGTCGGCGCGGGCGACGTCGGGCCGTTCGGCCACCGTGGTCATGCCGTCACCTCCGGGGTACGCGGCGCGGGAGCGGGGAGCGCCGTCGCGGCGCTGGAGGCGCGCACGGCGAGGCTGGGGGCGACCTGCTCGCGGCGCGGCGGCAGGGTCGGGTCGGCGATGCGCCGGAGCAGCAGTTCGGCGGCGCGGCGACCGCGCTCGGCCGAGCCGAGGGAGACGCTGGAGAGCTGCGGGAACATCATCCGGGCCAGCTCGGTGTCGTCCATGCCGACCAGCGCCACGTCCTCGGGGACGCGCCGGCCGGCGGCCAGCAGGGCGTGCAGCGCGCCGACGGCGATCAGGTCGTTGGCGCAGACCAGCGCGTCGGGCCGGGCCCGGGCCAGCAGGCGCTCGGTGGCGGCCCGGCCGGCCGCGTACCGGAAGTCGCCGACCTCGACCAGACGCTCGTCGAGCGCGATGCCGTGCCCGGCGAGCGCGGCCCGGAAGCCGGCGTCGCGGGCCGCGCCGGGCACCGTGTCCAGCGGGCCGTTGACGAAGCCGATCCGCCGCCGCCCGGCCGCGACCAGGTGGTCCACGGCCAGCCCCACGCCGGTACGCGAGTCGGTGCGGACGTTGTCCACCGGCGCGTCGGCGGGGAGCTGGCCGACCACGACGACCGGCACCGGGCTGTCGACCAGCGCGGCGAGGTGGTCGTCGGTGACCCGGATCGGGGAGACGATCATCCCGTCGACGTAGCGGTGGGCCAGCCGGCGCAGCAGGGCGGTCTCGTTGGCGATCTGCCCGCCGGTGGCGTGCACCAGCAGTTGCCGGCCGGACGCGGCGACCACCGACTCGATGGCCCGCATCATCTCGACGTACACCGGGTTGCCGATGTCCTCGACGGCGAGCGCGACGAGGCCGGTGCGCTGCGACTGGAGCGAGCGGGCGATGGCGTTGGGCACGTACCCGACCTCGGCCGCGGCCTCGCGCACCTTGCGGACGGTCTCCGGGCTGCCGCCGACGCCGTTGAGTACGCGGGAGGCAGAGGCGATGGAGACACCGGCGCGGGCGGCGACGGTGTGGACGGTGGGCCGGCCGTCGGCCGACTCCTGTAAACGTTTACGACCCACGCCCGGCACCTCCAGCTGTCTGCTGTAAACGTTTCCGGGAGTCTGCGCCTGACTCGACGACCAGGTCAAGACCTCGTTACGAAAACGTTTCCAACCGTGCTGACCTGGGTCGGCGACTCAGCGCGGGGGAACCGGGACCCGGGCGGTGAGCGGGTGGCCGGTGAGGCGGCGGACCGCCAGGTAGCCCTCGCAGCCGAGGCAGAGGCCGAAGGCCGCGTTGAGGAAGGCGGCGGCGAGCGCCGCCGCGGTGGCGACCAGCCCGAGCAGCGGCACGCCGGCCAGCCAGCCGGCCGCGCCGACCGCGGCGAAGGCCAGGCCGACGAGCTGGGCGAAGCGGACCGGGGCCACCGGCTCCAGCTCCACCGGCGGGGGCAGCCGGGGCGCCACCAGGGCGCGGAAGAGCAGACCGTACGGGCCGAGTCGCGGGTGGACGGCGGTCAGCGCGAAGACCACGGCCTGGGCCAGGACGAGCCAGCCGGAGCCGGTGACCAGGGCGACGGCGAGGACGACGGTGGTGAGGGCGGCGGCGAACCGCGGCCCGCGAGGGTCGAGCAGCATGGGGGCTTCCGTTCGGCGGCGAAGGGGTCGGTCAGGCGGTGGCGACCGGCGCACAGAGGCTCGCCGCGAGCCGCCCGTGGTCCACCACCCGCCGCCGGATCAGCCGGACGCCGGTCACGCCCGCGCCCCGGCGGCCAGCGGCGCGAGCGCGGCGAGCAGGTCCGCCCGGTCCGGCACGCCGGCGGCCCGCCGGACGATCCGGCCGTCGCCGTCCACCAGCAGCACCGTCGGGGTACGCCAGACGTCCAGCTCGCGGGCCCGGTCGAGGTGCTCCTCGACGCC
>NZ_MUYZ01000171.1:0-14377 GCF_003013775.1 Micromonospora sp. MH33 | reverse complement strand
GGAGGCGCAGATCGCCCGGCTGCGTGCGCTGCTCGGCCCGGACCTGCCGGTGCTGCCCCGGGCGACCGCGCCGCAGCCCGCCCAGCTGGCCACCGCCCTGGCCGCCAGCGACGCGCTCCAGGGCGGGTCACCCCATCCGGTACGCCGCTGGCTGTCCCGCTACGGCCGGGTCCGCCCGGCCGTCGGCCGGCTCCAGGAGGTGCTCACCAGCGCCGACGCGCTCGACGCCGGGGGCGTGGTGAAGGTGCCCGCCACGGTCCGGGTGGCGCAACTGCCGTACGCCCCGGGCGACCGCTGGGTCGGCGAGGCGGCGCCGAGGGCCGGCACCGAGCCGCTGTCGCTGGTGGTGGTGTCCCCTTCGAGTACGACGCGCCCGGCGCGGCCGCCCCGCAGGCGGTGCTGCTCGGCCTGGCGCCGCCAGCCCCCAGAGTGTCTCGGCGGCGCGCCGCAGCCACGCGTACGTGCACAGCACGACGAACGCTAGGCCGGGCCCCAGGCCCGGGTACAACACTTGCAGGCCGGCGGCGGCCGCGAGCACGACGGCGGTCCCGAGCCGGGGCCGGACCCCGAGCCACCAGAAGCCGGCGGCCTGGGCGAGCACGAGCAGCGCCGTCGCGGCCCGCCCGGCGGCCCCGGCCACGACGAGCGGCGCGGGCGTGAGCAGCGGCGCCGACACGACCACGGCCCCCACGGCGGCGACGATCCGCCACCGCCGCGAGAAGCGTGCCGTGTAGCCGTCCCCCATGCCGCCGTACCCTACCCGCGCCGCCCCTCCTCGGGCGGCCATCGCCGCTCGGCGAACGCGACCGCATCCTCCGAGTTCGGTAGCGGGTAAACCCGTTGTACATCTGCGCTGTTCTTCCGACAGGCTTCGGTTCGAGCGGCCGGAGCGACGAGCACTGCGGAATCCGCAAGGCTCGTCGTACGCGGACTCGAACGCCCAGCCTCAGCCGGCGGCACCGGCCCTGCCGGGGCCAACATCGGCGGAATCAATTCGGGCATCGACTGCTCGGCGCTCACCAGCGATCCGTAAGCGCACGACCAGCGGCTACCAGATGAGGATGCCAAGATTTGCCGGCGAGCGTTTGCTCTGGCCGTACTCAGGCCTGGTCGCGATGTGCCGCTGCCGTGCGGGGCTGGGGCGACGGGTTCGGGTCGGAGCGGGTGTTGGTCTGGGTCGCTGCCGTGCAGATGCTGATGTCCTCTGGGGTGGCGACGCTGGCCAGCCAGGCGCTGACGCCGACGAGGAGCAGGACCGAGCGAAACAGGGATCGGCCGGGCCGATCTCCTCCAGCCACTCGATGCGTGTCAACGGCCGGCCCCGCCCTGACGTTCCGCCTGAACGGCGACGTCGACACGGTACTGGCGCTGCGCATCGACAACGGCCTCATCAGGGTCTGCGCGGTGCGCAACCCGGAGAAGCTGTCCCGCATCAACCAGGAGACCGCCGTAAGCCGCGTACGACCTTAGGCTGGTCCTCCCCCGGCCCTCATTCTAAAGTCGCAGACGCAAGACCCGTCTCGCGCCGGACGTGCCCAATCCCGCGGATTCCTACGGTTGGTAGATGACTTCCCCGCAGCGGTCACGCTACGCCGCCAGCCCGAAAACGCGGTAGGCGAGGCACGACAGCGACAGGGCCGGAAGAAGGGTTGCAGCCAGCATGCCGTGCACGTTCACAGGAGGATTCGATGACTACAAACGAGGACGCATGGAGCGGGACCGTCGCGAAGAAGTCGCGCGCACTGCTCGACGGCTCCAACCTCTACCGACGCCTTGAAATTCGACTCGACGATGGAACACACGTGGACGTCAAGGTGGATCGGGACCTATGGAAGCAACTCGAGGTAGGCGACCGACTCGTGAAAGAGGAAGGCGAAAAGCCACACCGTGTCCCGCACCGGGTTTGATGGAGACATTGATGTTCCCCGGGTTTCTCGGAGCCGTGTTGGTTGGCGTCAGGCTACGGTTGTCGTAGCAGTCGTCGATCGATCCCATCGACGGTGCCAGGCCGGCTTCCTGAACTCGTCGGGTAGAGGCCCATGAGGTGAACTGACCCTTCCCCGAGTTCCTCAGGCTGCGATCAGCCGGATCCGGTGAGAAACTCGAGCACGCCCGTGACCCCGAGTACCCGGCGCACCAGCGGGCTGGGGCTCGCCACCACGAAGCTACGGTCCATCGCCGACGCTTCATTGCGGGTCTCGATGAAAGGTTGATGATGGTCGAGTCAATGAAGCTGACCGCCGCAAGGTCGACCGCCACCTGATGGTTGCCCAGTTGCCCTTCCACGGCGTCGGCGGCCCGGCAGGCGGGGTGGTGCGGCTCGCCGCAGTGCCTACCAGGTCCGGCAGGGTTGTGCGTCTTGTCAGTGCAACCAGGAGTTAGCGGGCGCCGGCCACGGCGCCGGTTTATCGGGGCCTCAAACAAGTCTGCGGCCGGAGCCTGGGTGGCTCCGGCCGCTGACCGGGGAATTAATGCCTAGGGGTTACAGTCGCGCGCACTGGCCCGAGGCCACGCCCTTCACGCTGTTCGGCCGGCTCTCGTTCACCGGGGCGGGGTTGTTGCCCGTGCAGGCCAGCGGTCCGCTGACGGTGTTCCCCGCGACGACGACCGGCTGGTTGCCGGTGTTGCCGTCGACGGTGACCGGGCCGCTGACGGTGACGGTGTCGATGCGGACTCCGCCGGTGTTGTTGGTGATCGACACCGGGCCGCTCACCTTGCCCTTGCTGATGGTCAGCTGGCCGGTGGTGCCGGTGACGGTGACCGGGCCGGACACGGTGGTGCCGACGAGGTCGAACAGGACGGGCCGAGTGGCGTTGACCGGGCCGCTGATGGTGCCGCCGGTGGCGATCAGGGAGGCGCCGGGGTTGACGGTGATCGCGCCGCTGATGGTGGCGTTCTCGAGGCAGGTCAGGCCCGCGGTCACGATCAGCGGCTTGCTGTACTTGCCGGTGATCGTGGTGGTGCACTGCGGGCCGCCCTGGCCGATCGTCGACCGGGGCTGGGTGTCCGCGGTGACCGGCGAGTTCGCGGCGAAGTAGTTGACCAGCATGGTGAGGTCGTTGTCGCCGGTGGTCGCCGGGTTCGTGCCCTGGCCGAGGGTGGTGAAGTTGTCCCCGCCGGCGGCGAGGAACGAGTTCACCGTGACCCGGTAGCTGCCGGACAGGTCGAGCGGGGTGCCGTTGAGCTTGATCGAAGTGATCCGGGAGCCCTTCGGCGCCTCGGGGTTGTAGGTGTAGGTGAAGCCCTTCGACACGCCCAGCCACAGCACCGGGCGGGACGCGCCCTCGGGCTGCCATTGCTCCTCGAGCACCTGCTTGATCTGAGCGCCGGTGTAGCTCTTGGTGACCACGTCGTTGGCGAACGGCTGGACGGCGAACGCATCGGCGTAGGTGACCGTGCCGTCGGTGCGGTAGAGCAGGTCGGCGCGCAGGCCGCCGGGGTTCATGAACGCGATCTGCGCCCCGCCCCGGCCGGCGTCGCGGGTGCCGGCGAGCTGGACGTCGGCGATGAGGTTACCCAGCGCCGACTCCTTGCCGCGATCCTCGTTGCCGTTGGTGTAGGCCCGCTTGACGTCCGCGGTGATCGCGCCAAGCTTCTGCTTGCCCAGCTCGGCGGCCTTGGTCTTGGCGTCGGCCACGATGCCGGCCACCGTGGGGTTTTGCGGCGCGCCGACCACGTCGACAAGCTGCGCGTCTGAGGTGGTCACGGTGCCGGTGTTCGGGTCGAAGGTCAGGTTGACCTTGCCCAGCCGCAGGCCGTAGTCCTCGGCCTGCACCACCGGACGCAACTTGTCCGATCCGGGGACCGGCAGCTTGAACGCGTAGGGCTGGTGGGTGTGACCGCTGAAGATGGCGTCGATGGTGGCGTTGACCCGGGTGTACCTGCCGAAGACCGGGTCGTTGGCCAGCGTCTCGGCGGAGGTGATGTTCTCCGTCGCGGCGCCCTCGTGGGCGAGCAGCACCACCACGTCGGCCTCGCCGTTGTCCGGGTTTCCGTCCTTGAGCTGCCCCGCCACCAGGTTGGCCTCGGCGACCGGGTCGCGGAACGTCAGGCCGGCGATGCCGTCGGGGCTGACCAGCGACGCGGTCTGCTCGGTCACCACGCCGACGAAACCGACCCGGACCCCACCGATGCTGCTGACCGAGTACGCCGGAAGCACCCGGGTGTCGCCGCGGTAGACGTTGGCGCCCAGGTACGGAAAGTCGGCTCGGTCGGACACCCGGCCGGTGAGGTCGGCGATGCCCTTGTCGAACTCGTGGTTGCCGACTGCCGAGGCGGCCAGGCCGGTCGCGTTCAGCGCGTCGAGCGTCGGGTTGTCCCCGTCGATCGCCGAGATGAAGGTCGACGCACCGATGTTGTCACCGGCCGAGACGAAAGCGGTGTTCGGGTTCTGCGTTCGGAGCTGCCCGACCAGGCCAGCGAGCTGAGCGGCCCCACCCGCGGGCTGACCACCCACGGTGGCCGGGGACTCCAACCGGCCGTGGAAGTCGTTGATGCCCAACAGCTGCAGGTCGACCGGCTTCGCACGGGTGCTGATGCCCACCACGATCGGGTTGTGGTCGCTGGCCCGGTACGGGGTCGCCTCGTAGAACGCGGCCAGCCCGTCGTACTCGAACGCAAACGACTCGACCGCGTTGATTTGCCACACGTCGACCCCGGTCACCCGCGTCGCCAGCGACGGCGAGACGAGGGCGTGGTCGAGCGAGCCGGACTCGCCACCAAAGACGTAGGTGGCCTTGCCGGTGTCGTTCAGATCCTTGAACTGCTTGCCGTAGAGGACCTGCATCGGGTCCTCCTGGGTGTACGCGTTGAAGTCACCCAGCAGCAGCACATCCTCCGAACCGCTGTCCGCCTTGACCCGGTCCACGAACCCCGTCAACGCCGTGGCCTGCCGAACCCGGTCACCGTTCCACGAACCCTGACCATCACCGATGTCGGCGTTATCGCCGGTCCCGGTGCCGCTCTTGGACTTCAGGTGGTTGACCACCACGGTGAAGGTGACCTTCCCCGCCGTGAAGGTCTGCGCGATCGGTTCGCGGGCGTTGAACCACACGCTCTCGTCGTTGACCGAGCGCGACGCGCCCTTCGGCTGGACCTTCGCCGGCTTGAAGATGATCGCCGTGGTGATGAAATCCTGCTGGGCCGCGGCGGGCAACTCAGCCGGGCTGCGAACGTAGTCCCAGGTCCCCGCACCGTCCTTGACGTTAAGCGCGTTCACGAGCCGCTTCAAGGCCTGCTGCGGGTCAGCCGGGTTGAACCGGACCGAGTTCTCGATCTCCTCCAACCCCACCACGTCGGCACCCAGAGCGCTGATCGCCGCAACGATCTTCGCCTCCTGCTTCGCCAGCCCTGCCTCATCTGCGGCACCACGCGCGTCGCCACCGAAGTGCACGAAGTAGTTGAGCACGTTGAAACTGGCCACCCGCACGTCCCCGCCGACGTTCACCGGCCCAGCCGTACGCGGGTTGGTGGCCTTGAACGTGGTCCGATCCACGGCCGGTGTGTCCGCGCTGACCGGCACGGTCGGCTGAAGCCGCCACTCGTTGAACCCGTACGACAGCACCGACGGCCCGAACGCCTCCACCGAGTCGCCGACCCGCAGCGGGTTCGCCTTCGACAGATACGGCGGCAGCAGCCCGGCGGTGGACAGGTTCGTGGTCTTGCCGTCATCCAGCAGGATCCGACGCAGCTTGTTGTCCGCGATCACCTGCCTCGCCGCGTCCGAACCCGGGCGGGCGACGTCGGTCGCGTTCTGGGCCGGGCGGTCACCGGCGGCGAGCACGACCTCGCCGTACCGGTTGGTGTTGTACACCTCGGAGACCGTGTACGCGCCGACCGGCGCCACCAGCATCGACTCGACCGACTCCCGGGCCTCGTCTGACAGCGGCAGGCTGACCGGGACCGGGGCGGGCAGGGCCACGCCGTGCTCGCAGACCTGCACGTCGGTCTTTCCGGCGATGCTCAGTTGGGTGAGACCGTTGAACTCGCTCGGCGTGCCGCTGACCCGCACCCGGTCGCCGATCGCGACCGACGGGTGGTTCGCGGTGTTCGTGGTGAGGTAGACGAAAATTCCGTCGGACGCGGAGCCGGCGGCGACAGAGCGGTCGCCGCCACTGCCGGCGGTCTGCACGTAGATGCCGTTGTAGCCACCGCTGCGGTGGTCAGCGGTCACCACGCCCTCGACGGTGACCCGGGTGGCCGCCAGCGGCGTGGCGCTGCCGGTGCCCTGCACCTGCGCGACGGTGCGGTTGACGGTGACGGTGCAGCCGGTACCCGGGTCCGGATCCGGGCCCGGGTCGGTGCCGCCGCTACCGTTACGGGCACCGAACGAGTTCGGCGCCTCCGGGTTCCACTTGCCATTGACCTTCTGCAGCGAGTAACCCACCGGAGTGTTCGTGGTCTCCGCCACCCCGATGTCGGTCCCGGTCATCCCGTTGGCCGGACCGCCGATCGCGGCGAACGTGCCCTCATACGTCAGGAACTCCGTCACCGTGCCGGTAGGGGACACCAGCGCGACACCATCGGGCGAGCCGTTCTGGATACCGTCGGTCGGGTAGTTCGCAACCACCACACCCGCCGCCGGCACCACACCGCTCAGCGTGCGCGTGTTGTACGCCGCACCATTCGCACCGTTGTAGAGAACGATCTGCCAACCCGACAGATCGAAACCGACCGGCGCCTCAACCTCGATCGCCTCGCCGGCGTCGGTACCGGCGTTGTCGTAGTGGATCTCACTGATGAAGGGGTCTGATGCCGCTGCTTCGGCCAGCGCGGGTGCCCCGCTGGTCAAGAGGAGCGCACCGCTTGCGAGAAGAACGCCGAACACGTTCTGTGTTCGTTTGCGCCTGTTCCAGTCCATCGAGGTTAGCCTCCGGTGGGGAAGTTGAGCGGGTGGAGAATAGACGTTCTTTCTGTCCATGCAAGGGCTGCCAGGTGTACGAAGCAGGATCGATCACCACTAGCTCGGCCGAATTGATCGAGGATGCCGAGCGGTGCTGGCGATTACATCGGCCGAATGGCCATTGGTGACAGACCCGCCGGGTGACCGCTTGCCAGTACCAACGGCCGGAACGCCGCTCGGACCAAGCCGGGAGCGCCCTGGTTCGGCGGCACTACCGGGCAACCTTGCGACGAACTGATCATTTGGTGAACTTCCGGTGAGGGTGTCGGGAAGGCATCCGCCGGCCCCCGCCGCGCAGAATCCTGCGGCATTCCGACGCGCGGGCGGGCCCCTGCCGTGCAAGCTCGGGGCCGCCCCACCGCTCCCCTGTCCATCGCAAGAACGAGGAGCGGCGCGCGTGGTGCCTGATTCCGCGGACTCGATCCAGCTCGGCGTCCCGTACGCCGTCGACTGCGACCCGCGCGACCAGCGCCGCCACTTCCGCACCTGGGCATCACGCGAAATGGACCGGTGTTTGTCTACGGGTGAGATCTGAGTGAACGAGGTTGCCATACGCCGCAGGTGATCTCCTCAGCCCGGGTCGAGTGGATTTTCCCGTTCACCGGGCTGCAGCCGCGACGATTGCGGCTCGGATATGGATCGAACACGCGCTGCTGTTCGGCGAGGCGTTCCTGCTCCCAGACCGCACCGCCGCCACCGTCTGGTACCACCGCTACCGGCCCATCCCGCCCCCCGCCCGCTACGCCGACCGTCTTGCACAGGCGTGCGGCGGACACCAGGACCGGTTCCTCCAGTTGGACCATGCCCTCAGTGCGCGGCGGCCCGCCGAGGCGCACAACCACCTGGCGTGGCTCGCCGCGCCCGAGCCCGTGGGCTCGGATCGCGCCGCATCGGTCCTCACCGGAGCGCAACGCTGGATGGACACACTCAGCCTGCCCACATATGCGGAGGCATTCAGCAACGCCGACCTTGACCTGTTCCAACAGCACGGATACATCCGCCGGGACAACTTCCGCATCGAGGGCCACACCACCGCCGACTCGATGTGGCGGCCGTCGCCGCTCTGGAACGGAGGGTCCAGCCGCAACACCCGCTCGCCCGTGAAGCATCTGCGCGCGCCCTCTCCTACACCAACTCGTCCATCGGTGGACGTTGCGCTGACCTAGCCGAACTGGCCAGGGCTGGCCCCGCCATCCCCGCCCAGCGGACCCCAGGCGCAGGTAGGTGAGCATCCGGTCGACCTTGAACGGCCCACACAGGAGCGACGTTACATTCCCACCCGCTTGGCCGATTAGACCCAATGACCGCCCTTGTTCAATTCTGGCCGCATCCGCGACCAGCTGACAGCAGGAGAACACCATGCGATGGATCCGCCCGAACCGATGCGACAACTCCGGCCCGAACTGCCTAGAGGTCGCCGTGACCCCCAACGGCGACCGGCTGCTGCGGAACTCGCAACGGCCGGAGGTCACCATCAAGGTCGACGCCCAGGAGTGGTCAACATTCA
Organism: Micromonospora sp. MH33; assembly: GCF_003013775.1. Taxonomy (NCBI): domain Bacteria; kingdom Bacillati; phylum Actinomycetota; class Actinomycetes; order Micromonosporales; family Micromonosporaceae; genus Micromonospora; species Micromonospora sp. MH33. The sequence goes on along the minus strand of NZ_MUYZ01000171.1, from coordinate 5,969 downwards.
TCGACTCGGTACGGGCCGGCCAGAGCCTCTGACCGGTCCCCAAGGGCTGGCAATTGCCGTCCCCGTGAGTTAACGCCACCGGAGGTGTCAGTTCTGGCCAGACAGCGGCGGCTGGTAGCGCCATCGGCAAAGGAGCCAGGGCGTCCGGCTGCCGCCTGACTCCCCGACGACGTGGATCTGTACCACCAAACGCTCCGCCCCGCACCCGCCCCGTCCGGGCGGGTGCGGGGCGGGACGTGGCGGAAAACCATGCGGACGTGGGCGGCACCGGTCCGCCGGCCGGCCCTCGCGACCCTTGACACCGGCAGGCAGGATTTCGCCGAGCGCGTCCATGAAGCCGGACTGATGGCTGTTGAAGATGTGATCCGTCCCAGACCCGACCCCTGCCCCACCCTCGACGACTCGCATACGAGTTCTATGCGCCTCATCCGCGTTCATCACCTTGAGTGGGACGTCCTCACAACGTGAGTCGCACGGCGCGAGCGGTGAGGTGACGGCGCTCGGGCAGGCTGGTCGCGCGTCGGGCGGCCTCGCGGTAGTCGGCTGCGGCCGCGGTGTGCTCGCCTGCCAGTTCGCGCAGGTGGGCGCGGGTCGCGAGGAGCCGGTGGTGGCGCACCATCCGGTTGTCGGATTCCAGGGCTGCCAGCAGGAGCAGCCCTGCTGACGGGCCGTGCACCATGGCGACGGCAACCGCACGGTTGAGCGTGACCATCGGACCCGGCGCGAGCTGCTCCAGCAGGTCGTACAGGGCGAGGATCTGCGGCCAGTCGGTCGCGTCCATGTGCTCGGCCTCGTCGTGGACCGCGGCGATGGCCGCCTGCACCTGGTACGGGCCGACCGGGCCCCGGGCCAGCGCCTCGGTGACGAGTGTGACCCCGTTGCCGATGAGCGCCCGGTCCCAGGTGCTGCGGTCCTGCTCGGCCAGCGGGACCAACGCCCCGTCCGGCGTCGTACGGGCGGACCGGCGCGCCTCGGTGAGCAGCATCAGGGCCAGCAGCCCGGCCACCTCACCGTCGTCGGGGAGCAGCCGTCGCAGCCAGGTGGTGAGCCGAATCGCCTCGTCGGACAGCTGGGGCGCGGTGAGGTCCGGGCCGTTGGTGGCGGTGTAGCCCTCGTTGAAGAGCAGGTACAGAACGTGCAGCACGGCGCGCAGCCGCTCGGCGCGCTCCGATGCTTCGGGCATTGTGAAGGTCGTACCGCTGGCTCTGATGCTCTGTTTTGCTCTGCTGATGCGTTGCGCCATGGTCGCCTCCGGGACCAGGAACGCGGCAGCGATCTGCGCGGTGGTGAGGCCGCCTACCGCACGCAGAGTCAGCGTGATCTGGCTGGGTGGCGACAGCGCCGGGTGGCAACACAGGAAAAGCAGGGTCAGTGAGTCGTCCCGGTCGGCGCCCGGCTCGGCGTCCGCGGGCCGGCCCAGCAGCTCCGACTGCGGAGTCGCGGCGATTATCGCGTCCTCCCGCCGCCGCCGAGACTGGTCGCTGCGGACCTCGTCGAGCAACCGGTGGGACGCGACGGTGACCAACCAGCCGCGGGGGTTGTCCGGAATGCCTTCGGAGGGCCACCGCATCGCGGCCCGAACAAGCGCCTCCTGCGTCGCATCCTCGCACGTGTCGAACTGCCCGTACCGGCGAACCAACGCGCCGAGGACCTGCGGCGCCAGCTCGCGCAGCAGGTCCTCGACGCCTCGATCAGGAATCACAGGTCGGCGGCCGCGTCGTGCAGGACCGGCCACACCTCGACCGGCTCGACGTCCGCCCACGGCATGTCCGCGGCGATCTCGTACGCCCGCTGCTCGTTCTCGCAGTCCAGCAGGTAGAAGCTGGCGAGGTACTCCTTGGTCTCCAGATACGGCCCGTCGGTGACCGCCGGCGCACCGTCCTTGCGCCGAACCAGCCGCGCCGCGGCAGCGTCGGCCAAGCCGTACGCGCCCAGCAGTTCGCCAGTCCCCTGGTACTTCCTGTTGAACGCGTCCTGCTTCGCAATCTCCGCGGGCCAGGCCTCAGCCGGGATCGAACTCCACTTCTCCTGGTTGCCGTAAATGAGCAGCATGTACTTCATCAGAATCGTCCCTTCCCGTCCGCACACCCTGCCGGCGCGCTGTCACCTCGCAAACGAAGCCAGCACGCCGCCCTCGACATCCCTACGAAAATTTCTCTGCGCCGGCGATGTCGAGCCTGGCATCGCCGCTCCGTCTGTGTAGCAGCGGCACACGACAGCCAGGCAGAGGGAGAATCACCGTGGGTACGACAACATTAACTTCCACCAACGTCGCCGCCAGCCGGCCGATCTGGCTGGTCAGCGTGCTGGCCGGACTCGCCGCAGCCACCGCGACCGAACTCTACGGTCTGGCCGCCCGCGCGGTAGGGGTACCGATGCAGGCAGGCAACATCGGCGCCTCCACCTCCGGGCCAGTCACCATCGGCATGTTCGCCATGGGCACGGCAATCTCCGTTTTCTGCGGCACTGTCCTCGCGGTGCTTCTCGCCCGTTACGCCCGCCGACCAGCACGCATCTACCTGTGGACCACCATCGCACTGACCGCAGTGTCCATGGCCGGGCCGTACCTCGCCGGCGCCACCGCGACCTCCACCAAGCTGATGCTCGCCCTGGCACACATCATCGCCGCGGCGATCGTCATCCCCGCCGTCACCCGCCGGCTCAGTCACACCCCGTTGGAGCAACACCGCCCCTGAAGCCCGAAGGGCGGCTCACCTGGCGGCCGTGATTGCGCGGACATGGGGCTGCCATACAAGTCTGCCGATGAGGTGCATGGCCTCGGGGGTCGAGTCGGACAATCAAGGCCATGCGGACGCGTTTGGTGCGGGCAGGGATCATGGCGCGCAGGAGCCGCTCAAGCATTCGGCAAGCGTTGCTCCTTGCGTTCGGGGCGGGGGCGCTGACCGGGGCGACGGGCGCGCTGGCACTGCGACGTCGCCGGCAGGCGGGTGAGATCCCGACGGCTGATGTCGCCGGCCATCCGGGAGTCACCGCCTCGCCGCCTCCGGGCCGGCGATCCGACGAACCCTCGCCAGGCTCGGTGAAAGCGCCAGCGGTGCAGCAAGGCTGACCCGGTCCCGCAGCATCAGTCGGACTTGGCCAACCACACCGTCGTCGGCGCCTGTGGCCATTCCGTACGCGAAAACTAGTGAGGCACGTATGCCTGCGGCGGGCGCCGTTCGGCTGGGGCCGGTCCAACTGGCCGGACCAGGATGCGGGCAGCGCCTGCGGCCGCAGATGGGCGCTCACGCCGGGGCATGGCAGGCGCGGTGGTGACAGCAGCGCCGCCAACTCCGCGGCCTGGCCGGTGGTCGGCGGGGGGAGCGGCCGGTGTAGCGCCGTCGTACCCGTCGGTCGAGCCGGCCGCACAGCAAGGTTCTCCGGGTTGCGGAGGTTGCCGGCGCCTCGCCGACGATGGGCCTCCGTGACGATGCGGGTGCGGAACTTCGACCAGCCGCGCCGCCCGGGCTCGTACCGGCCGGCAGCCGCCTGCTGACCACGCCTTCGATGCCCGCCGCGACGGTCCAGTGCAGCAGCGAGTCCGACACCTGCCGCAGGTCGGCCGTCTGCGGGGTCAGGGTGAGCTGCGCCGGCGCGTCGGAGGAGGCGCTGGAGTGGGCTGCCATGTCAGTCATTGCTCCAACGGACCATGCCCATCCGGACCGCGCCGCGGTCATCATCGGGGTCGGGATCATCATGGGCTTTCGCACCTCGGCCGGTGTGCTGGCTTGGCTTGCCCTCGTCGGAATCCTGGCCCTGTTCACCCTCGCGCTGACGTGGGTCGCCGTGATCGCCGGCCTGGCGGCGTCCTCGCCAGACGGAGCGTCCGCCTTCTCCCACCCTCTCGTCTTCCTGCCGTTCATCAGCTCGGCGTTCGTCCCCACCGACACCATGCCCGAGCCGGTGAAAGCCTTCGCCGAACACCAGCCGGTCACCTCCATCGTCAACACCATCCGGGCGTTGTTCGAGCAGCAGCCGGTCGGCAAGGACATCTGGATCGCCCTCGGCTGGTGCGCCGGCATCCTCTTCGTCGCCTACGCCTTCGCCATGCGGGCCTACCACCGCAAAATTGCCTGATACCACAGGAAACAGGTCGCCAGGCCGCCTGGTGTTATCTGCTCGGGCTTCCCGGCGGTACGTGAAGGTGCCGCATGCGGGTGCGATCCGCGCCCGCACCATCGCCTGGTCGTGCAGGCATCGGTGAAGCCCTCGTGCCCGCACTCTAGGCCCCCGTCGATAGACGCCAGAGAGTCCCGCAGAGCGTCGACAAGTGCGACAAGATCCTCGCGGTGCCGGAACAGATCTCCCGCCGCCGCGCCCACCGACGGCCTGATGAGCTCACGGATGTGCTCCAGCGAGAGACCCGCCTCCTTGGCGAGCAGGATCGTCGCGACCCGGGAACGGTCGGCGGTGCGGTACCGGCAGCGTCCTGCCACCCCGAACTACGCCCCGGATCCACCGACGGCGCAGTCACGGACGGTAGCGGTAGCCCATGCCCGGCTCGGTGATGAGGTGCCGGGGCCGGGCCGGGTCGTTCTCCAGCTTGCGGCGCAGCTGGGCCATGTACTGCCGCAGGTAGTTGGTCTCGTTGTGGTATTCCGGGCCCCACACCTCGTGCAGGAGCTGGCGTTGGCTGACCAGCTTGCCCGGGTTGCGGAGCAGCTTCTCCAGCATGGCCCACTGGGTGGGGGTGAGTTTGACCTCGGCGCCGTCGTCCCGGGTGACCACCCGGTCGGCGAGGTCGATCGTGTGCCGGCCGATCCGGTGCGTGGCGGTGGCTGGCACTCCCGTCGAATCCCCGGGGGGCACGGTAAGGCGGCGGGTCACCGCCCGGATGCGGGCAAGCAGCTCGTCCACCCCGAACGGCTTCGTCACGTAGTCGTCCGCGCCGGCGTCGAGCGCGGCGACCTTGTCCTCACTGCCGGCCCGGCCGGAGAGCACGATGATCGGTACACCCGTCCAGCCCCGCAGGCCGCGGATGACCTCCACGCCGTCCAGGTCGGGCAGGCCCAGGTCCAGCACCACCAGATCGGGTGGGTGGCTCGCGGCCGCCTTGAGCGCGGCGGTGCCACAGTCGACGACCTCGACGTCGTAGCCCCGCGCCCGCAGGTTGATCCGGAGGGCACGCAGGATCTGCGGTTCGTCGTCGACGACCAGAATCCGCGTCATTCCTGCGGCCCTTCCGACTCGATCCTTGCGGTAGCGGCCGGCAGGCGTACCACCATGGTGAGCCCACCCCCGGGGGTCGTCTCGAGGGAGATGCTGCCACCCATCGCCTCGGTGAGTCCGCGGGACAGCGCCAGACCGAGCCCCACGCCCGTTTGGTTGTCCCGGTCGCCGAGACGCTGGAACGGCAGGAAGACGTGTTCCCACTGACCCTCGGGTATTCCGGGGCCGGTGTCGATCACCCGCAGCTCCACCTGCCCGGCGTGCGCGCTGGCGGTGATCGTCGGCGGGTGCCCGGGTGGGCTGTAGCGCAGGGCGTTGGCCACGATGTTGACCAGCACCCGCTCCAGCAGGCCGGGGTCGGCGAGGGCCGCCGGGAGGTCGGGCGGGATGTCGGTGGTGACGTCCCGGGCGGCCGGCCCGAGCTCGTCCAGGGCCCGGGGTACGGCGTCCTCCAGCCCGATCGCGGTGGCGGTGACGCCGAGCGCGCCGGCCTGGAGCCGGCTCATGTCGAGCAGGTTCGCCACCAACTGGCCGAGCCGGTCCAGCGACTCGTCGGCGGTGGCCAGCAACTCCTCGCGGTCGTCGGCGTCGAACTCGACGTCGTGGCTGCGCAGGCTGCTCACCGCCGCCTTCGCCGAGGCCAGCGGCGTACGCAAATCGTGGCTGACCGCGGCGAGCAGCGCGGTGCGCATCCGGTCGGCGGCGGCGAGCGGGCGGGCGGTGGCGGCCTCCTCGGCGAGCCGCTCCTGGCGCAGCGCGACGGCGGCCTGGGCGGCGAACGCCTCGACCACCCGGCGGTC
>NZ_MUYZ01000170.1:0-14399 GCF_003013775.1 Micromonospora sp. MH33 | reverse complement strand
CCGCCATGATTCCGCCACCACGGTGGCGCCGGCCACCACCCAACGTCGCCGAAACCGGACACCGACCCCAGAGCGGGGCCACACGGACCGGACATCAACGGACAGGGCGGACGTTCCGCCCATCCTGCGCCACAGCAGATGGGACAGCCGACGGTGGGTGGAACGTCACGGGTGTCTCCCGGGCCCCCGAGACACCCATGACGTTCCACCGAAGCCCGGGCCGTACCGCTGTGAGAGGGAACGGCGGCAGCGGGTGGAGCGCATGCCTTCATCTCCGAGGCGCGGCAACCCACGTGGGCGAACAACGTCGCCGCCACATGCACTCCGCGCTGCGACCTACCCTGCGAGAACCCGGCAGACCGTCCGGCAGCGCGGGAAGCGGGGTCAGGCGCTGGGGGTGCGCTGGGCGCCTTCGTCGAGGGCGGCCAGGATCGCCTCGGCGGTCCGCTTGCCCACCCCCGGCACCTCGGTGATCTCCTCCACGGTCGCCGCGGAGAGCCGCTTCAGCGAGCCGAAGTGCCGCAGGAGGGCCTTGCGGCGTACCTCGCCGAGGCCGGGGACGTTGTCCAGCGCCGACTCGGTCATCCGCTTGGAGCGCCGCTGGCGGTGGAAGGTGATGGCGAAGCGGTGGGCCTCGTCGCGTACCCGCTGGAGCAGGTAGAGCGCCTCGGAGGTGCGCGGCAGGATGACCGGGAACTCGTCGTCGGGCAGCCAGACCTCCTCCAGCCGCTTGGCCAGCCCGCAGAGCGCCACGTCGTCGATGCCCAGCTCGGCGAGGGCCTGCGCGGCGGCCGCCACCTGCGGCGGGCCGCCGTCGACCACGACGAGCTGCGGCGGGTAGGCGAACTTGCGCGGGCGCCCGGTGGTCGGGTCGATGCCGGGCCGGTCCGGGTCGCCGGCGGTCTCCTCGCCGATCTCACCGGTCTCGGCGCGGGCGTCGAGGTAGCGGGCGAAGCGCCGGCGCAGCACCTCGGACATGGCGGAGAGGTCGTCGGTGGCGCCCCGCACGATGAACCGGCGGTACTCGCTCTTGCGGGGCAGGCCGTCCTCGAAGACGACCATGCTGGCCACCACGTCGGTGCCCTGGATCTGGGAGACGTCGAAGCACTCGATGCGCAGCGGGGAGGTCCGCATGCCGAGCGCGTCGGCGATCTCGTCGAGGGCCTGGCTGCGGGTGGTGAGGTCGCCGGCCCGCTTGAGCTTGTGCCGGGCCAGCGCGTCCTTGGCGTTGCGCTCGACGGTCTCCAGCAGCGACCGCTTGTCGCCGCGCTGCGGCACCCGCAGCGACACCCGGCTGCCGCGCCGGGCGGAGAGCCAGTCGGCGAGCGCGTCGACGTCGCCGGGCAGCTCGGGGACGAGCAGCTCGCGCGGGACGTCGGCCTCGCCCTCCTCGCCGCCGTAGACCTGGGTGCAGAAGTGGTGCACCAGGTCGCCGGTGGTCAGCTCCTCGGTCTTCTCCACCACCCAGCCGCGCTGGCCGCGGACCCGGCCGCCGCGGACGTGGAAGACCTGGACCGCGGCCTCCAGGGGGTCGTCGGCGAAGGCCACCACGTCGGCGTCGGTGCCGTCGCCGAGCACCACGGTCTGCTTCTCCATGGCCCGGCGCAGCGCCGCCACGTCGTCGCGCAGCCGCGCGGCCCGCTCGAACTCGAGCTGCTCGCTGGCCTCCAGCATGTCCTTCTCGAGCCGGCGGACCATCGTGTCGGTGCGACCCGCCATGAAGTCGCAGAAGCCGTTGACGATCTCCCGGTGCCCCTCGGCGGTGACGCTGCCGACGCAGGGCGCGGAGCACTTGCCGATGTAGCCGAGCAGGCAGGGCCGGCCGACCTGGCCGGCCCGCTTGAACACCCCGGAGGAGCAGGTCCGCGCCGGGAAGACGCGGAGCAGCAGGTCCAGCGTCTCGCGGATGGCCCAGGCGTGCGAGTACGGCCCGAAGTAGCGCACCCCCTTGCGCTTGGCGCCGCGCATCACCTGCAGCCGCGGGTATTCCTCGTCGAGGGTGACCGCCAGGTAGGGGTAGGACTTGTCGTCGCGGTAGCGGACGTTGAACCTGGGGTCGTACTGCTTGATCCAGGTGTATTCCTGCTGGAGCGCCTCGACCTCGGTGGCGACGGTGATCCAGTCCACCGACTCGGCGGTGAAGACCATCTGCCGGGTGCGCTGGTGCAGGTTGACCGGGTCGGCGAAGTAGGAGTTGAGCCGGCTGCGCAGGTTGCGCGCCTTGCCGACGTAGATCACCCGGCCGGTGCCGTCGCGGAAGCGGTAGACCCCTGGCGACTCCGGGATGGTGCCAGGCGCGGGACGGTAGGTCGAGGGGTCAGCCACGCGCCAAGCCTAGTCCGCACCCCCGACACCCGGCCGTCGCCGCGCGTCCCCCGCCACCGGGGCGGGGCGGGGGACGCACACGCCGGGACGGTCAGGCCAGGGCGATCTGTTCGCCGGTGACCTTGATGTTCTTCGGCGCGAGCGGCCTCGTGGCCGGGCCCTGCTTCACCGAGCCGTCGGTGATCGAGAACCGGCTGTTGTGGCAGGTGCAGTTGATGGTGCCGCCGTCGACGTTCGACACCGGGCAGCCCTGGTGGGTGCAGATCGGGTCGAAGGCCTTGAACTGGCCGGCCTCGGGCTGGGTGATCACGACGCCCCGGCTGGCGAAGACGGCTCCGCCGCCGACCGGGATGTCGGTGGTCCGGGCGAGCGGACCGGTGCTGTCCCGGTTTCCGCCCTCGGGATCGCCGGCGTTGGTGGCGCCGGGAGGGCCGGCGCTCGTCGGAGCCGGGCCGCCCGCCGTGTCACCCGCGTCGTCGCCGCAGGCGGTCAGCACCACAGCCGCCCCGACCGCGCCGGCACCCGCCAGCAGGGCCCGGCGAGTCTGCCCACCCGGCCCGGTCAGCACCTCGTCGTCACTCATGTCCGGCCTTTCTCTCGGCTGCCGCCACCCGTCGTGATCAGTGGTCTCAGTTCAGGACACGAACCACTGTGGCGCACGGTTCATACTGACGCGTCACGAAATGGATATCCGAAACGGGCGGGCCGTGGTCGGCCCGCCCGTCGTATCCGTCGCTCAGCGCGCCCCGGCCGGCACCTTTCGGGTACGCGACTTCACCGCGCCGCCGTTGGCCTTGGCCGCCCGGGTGGTGGCCGCCTTGGCGCCCTTGGCCGCGCCGTCGAGCTTGAGGATCGGCCGCAGGAACTGGCCGGTGTGGCTCTCCGGCACCTCGGCGACCTCCTCGGGCGTGCCGGTGGCGAGCACGGTGCCGCCCCGGTGCCCGCCCTCGGGGCCCATGTCGATGATCCAGTCGGCGGACTTGATCACGTCGAGGTTGTGCTCGATGGTGATCACCGTGTTGCCCTTCTCGACGAGGCCCTCGAGCACCATGAGCAGCTTGCGGATGTCCTCGAAGTGCAGGCCGGTGGTGGGCTCGTCGAGCACGTAGACCGTCCGGCCGGTGGACCGCTTCTGCAACTCGGAGGCGAGCTTGACGCGCTGCGCCTCGCCGCCGGACAGCGTCGGCGCGGGCTGGCCGAGACGTACGTAGCCGAGGCCGACGTCGACCAGGGTCTTGAGGTGCCGGTGGATGGCCGGGATGGCGGAGAAGAACTCGGCCGCCTCCTCGATCGGCATGTCCAGGACCTCGGCGACCGTCCTGCCCTTGTAGTGCACCTCCAGGGTCTCCCGGTTGTAGCGGGCGCCCTTGCAGACCTCGCAGGGGACGTAGACGTCCGGAAGGAAGTTCATCTCGATCTTGATGGTGCCGTCGCCGGAGCACGCCTCACAGCGCCCGCCCTTGACGTTGAACGAGAACCGGCCCGGACCGTACCCCCGGACCTTGGCCTCGGTGGTCTCGGCGAAGAGCTTGCGGATGTGGTCCCAGACCCCGGTGTAGGTGGCCGGGTTGGAGCGCGGGGTCCGCCCGATCGGCGACTGGTCGACGCCGACGACCTTGTCGACGTGCTCCAGCCCCGTGATCCGGGTGTGCCGGCCGGGGACCAGCCGGGCGCCGTTGATCTGGTTGGCCAGTACGGCGTGCAGGATGTCGTTGACCAGCGTCGACTTGCCGGAGCCGCTGACCCCGGTGACCGCGATTAGCTGGCCGAGCGGGAAGCCCACGGTGAGGTTGCGCAGGTTGTGCTCGCGCGCCCCGTGCACCACCAGCTCGCGGCCCGGGGTCTGCGGCCGGCGCATCACCGGCGTCGGGATGGACTTCCGCCCCGACAGGTACGCCCCGGTGACCGACTCCTCGTTCTCCAGCAGGGCCGGCACCGACCCGCTGTGTACGATCTTGCCGCCGTGCTCGCCGGCGCCCGGACCGATGTCGACGATCCAGTCGGCGACCCGGATGGTGTCCTCGTCGTGCTCGACCACGATCAGGGTGTTGCCCAGCCCGCGCAGCCGCAGCAGGGTCTCGATCAGCCGGTGGTTGTCCCGCTGGTGCAGGCCGATGGAGGGCTCGTCCAGCACGTAGAGCACGCCGACCAGGCCGGAGCCGATCTGGGTGGCGAGCCGGATGCGCTGCGCTTCGCCGCCGGAGAGGGTGCCGGCCGGGCGGTCCAGGGAGAGGTAGTCGAGCCCGACGTCGAGCAGGAACTTCAGCCGGGCGTTGATCTCCTTGAGCACCCGCTCGGCGATCATCTTCTGCCGGTCGGTCAGCTCGATGCCGGCGAGCAGGTCGGCGGCCTCGCCCACGGAGAGGTTGCAGACCTCGGCGATGCTCTTGCCGGCCAGGGTGACCGCGAGCACCTCGGGCTTGAGCCGGGTGCCGCCGCAGGCCGCGCAGGGCACGTCGCGCATGTAGCCCTCGTACTTGTCCCGCGACCACTCCGACTCGGTGTCGGTGTGCCGGCGCTCGATCCACTGCATCACACCCTCGAAGCCGGTGTAGTAGGAGCGCTCGCGGCCGTACTTGTTGCGGTAGCGGACGTGCACCTGGTCGTCGGAGCCGTGCAGGATCGTCTTCTGCGCCCGGGACGGCAGCGCCCGCCACGGGGTGTCGACGTCGAAGTGCTGGGCCTCGCCGAGCGCCTCCAGCAGGCGCAGGAAGTATTCGAGGTTGTGCCCGGTCGCCCAGGGCTGGATGGCGCCCTCGCGCAGCGTGCGCTCCGGGTCCGGGATGACCAGCTCCGGGTCGACCTCCTTCTTCGTGCCCAGGCCGGTGCACTCCGGGCAGGCGCCGTAGGGCGCGTTGAAGGAGAAGACCCGGGGCTCCAGGTCCTCGATCGCCAGGGGGTGGTCGTTGGGGCAGGCCAGGTGCTCGGAGTAGCGGCGCTCCCGGGCCGGGTCGTCCTCGGCCAGGTCGACGAAGTCGAGCAGCACCAGGCCGCCGGAGAGGCCGAGCGCCGCCTCGACCGAGTCGGTCAGCCGCTGCTTGGCGCCGGGCTTGACGCTGAGCCGGTCGATGACCACCTCGATGGTGTGCTTCTCCTGCTTCTTGAGCTTGGGCGGCTCGGTCAGCGGATGCACCACGCCGTCGACCCGGGCCCGGGCGTAGCCCTTGGCCTGGAGCTCGGCGAAGAGGTCGACGTATTCGCCCTTGCGGCCGCGCACGACCGGGGCGAGCACCATGAACCGGGTGCCCTCGGCCATGGCCAGCACCCGGTCGACGATCTGCTGGGGGCTCTGCTTGGAGATCCGCTCGCCGCAGATCGGGCAGTGCGGCTCGCCGATGCGGGCGAAGAGCAGGCGGAGGTAGTCGTAGACCTCGGTGATGGTGCCGACGGTGGAGCGCGGGTTGCGCGAGGTGGACTTCTGGTCGATGGAGACCGCGGGGCTGAGGCCCTCGATGAAGTCGACGTCGGGCTTGTCCATCTGGCCGAGGAACTGCCGGGCGTACGACGACAGCGACTCGACGTAGCGGCGCTGGCCCTCGGCGAAGATGGTGTCGAACGCCAGGCTCGACTTGCCGGAACCGGAGAGCCCGGTGAAGACGATCAGGGCGTCCCGGGGCAGGTCGAGACTGACGTCACGCAGGTTGTGCTCGCGCGCGCCACGGATGATCAGTCGGTCGGCCACGGTGCGTGTGCTCCCGGAAGAAGAATGTGAGGCGGATCTGTCCGCCCGACGCGGGGTCTGAGCGGTTTTCGAGGGTTGTCGAGGCGCAGGGAAGACGCCTCGGCAACTCTAGCCCCGAGGTATGACAAGTTCCGTCGCGCGGACATTCCCCCAGGTCAGCGCGGTCGGGCGGGAAGCCACGCAAGCCCGCCCGACCGCCCCGGCACACCGCTAGAGTGCCCCGGGTCCGGGCGGGGTCGCCGGACGCCCGGTCCGCCGCCGGCCGCCGCGCCAGCCACCCCGGCGCTCGGCGGCCAGCCGGACCTCCCGGCGCCGGCTCTCGTACGCCACCTCGCGCTGGAGCCGCCGCCAGTTCTCCCAGCGCCGGACGGGCAGCTCGCCGCTGTCCAGCGCCTCCCGCACCGCGCAGGCCGGCTCGGCCTCGTGGGCGCAGTCGGCGTACCGGCAGCCGGCGGCGAGCTCGGCGATGTCGGCGAACGCCCGGTCCAGGCCGGCCGAGCCGTCCAGCAGGCCGACCGCCCGCACGCCGGGGGTGTCCAGCACCGCTCCCCCGCCGGGGATCGGCACCAGCGCCCGCCAGGTGGTGGTGTGCCGGCCCTTGCCGTCGGACCGGCGGATCGCCTGGGTCCGCATCACGTCGGCCCCGGCCAGGGCGTTGACCAGGCTCGACTTGCCCGCGCCGGAGGGCCCGAGCAGGCCGAGCGTGCGCCCCGGCGCGATGTACCGCCGCAGCGGCTCCAGCCCCGCGCCGCGCTCGGCGCTGACCGGCAGCACCGGCACCCCGGGCGCCAGGGCGGCGAGCTGCCGGGCCACCGCCGCCGGGTCGGGAGCCAGGTCGGCCTTGGTGAGCACGACGAGCGGCTCGGCGCCGGACTCGTGCGCCAGGGAGAGCAGCCGCTCGATCCGGGCGTCCTTGCCGGCGGTACGCCGGATCAGCGCGGTGCGGCGGGGCAGCACGGTCTCCACCGTGACCGGCCCGTCCGGCCAGGTGGCCAGCAGCACCCAGTCGCCGGCGCAGGGCAGCGCGGTCAGGTCGCGGGCCGCGGCGGCCAGCACCCCGCCGCCCAGGCTGGCCCGGACGGGCCCCTCGGGGCGGAGCACGGTGCAGACGCCGCGGTCGACGCGGGCCACCCGGCCCGGTCGGCGGTCGCCGCGTGGATTCAGGTACGCCGCCCGGTCGGCGTCCCAGCCGAGGGCGGTCAGATCGAGGGTCATGGTGTCCTCATCGGTGTCGAGGTGCGTTCATGGCGGTACACGCGTGCTACGACCGGCATGCTCACCACCTCCGCTCCGACTCCCGGTGCCCGCGTCCTGCGACGACGTCAGGCCGTCGGGTCTGACGCCACGCCGTGACCTGAAGCCGTCGGCCCCGACGGTAGGGGTCGCGCCGACGCGCCGAAAGCGATTTCCCCGGCGACGCGACGCCGGCCTACCGCTAGGGTCGGTGCGTGAGCGCGAGGAGTGAGCCGGTCCTGCGAGCCCCGCAGTCGCGAGCCGAGGAGTCAGAGTGACGAGCGATCCCCTCCTGCTGACCGGCGAGCTGGACGAGGCGACCACCCGGCTGCTGCGTACCGTGGCCGCCCTGGGCGCCGCCGACGTCGCCGCGCCGTCCCTGCTGCCGGGCTGGACCCGCGCCCACGTCCTCACCCACCTGGCCCGCAACGCCGACGGGTTCGTCAACCTGCTCACCTCCGCCCGCACCGGCGAGGACATCCCGATGTACGCCAGCCCCGAGGCCCGGTCCGCCGACATCGAGGCCGGGGCCGGCCGGGGACCGGCGGACCTCATGGACGACCTGCGCCGCAGCTCGCAGCGGTTCACCGCGGCGGTCGCCGAGATGCCGGTGGAGGCGTGGGGGGCCACCGTGCAGACCCGGCGCGGCCCGTGGCCGGCGGCGATGCTGGTCTGGGGCCGGCTGCGCGAGGTCGAGGTGCACCACGTCGACCTGGGCGCCGGCTACCGGCCGGCCGACTGGCCGGACGCGTTCGCCCAGCGGCTGCTGCACGAGGTGGCGGCCGGCCTGGCCGGCAACCCGGCGGCGCCGGCCATGGTGCTGCGCTTCGACGGCTTCCGGCACGAACTCGTCGTGGGTGATCCCGAGGGGGCGCCCACGGTCACCGGCCCCGCGCCGGAACTCGCCGCCTGGCTGACCGGCCGCAGCGCGGGCGAGGTGCTCACCGTCACTCCCGACGGTCCCCTGCCGACTCCACCGGAATGGATCTGAACACCGTCATGACCTACAGCGGAGACGTCACGCCCGGCGGTTCGCCGGCCGTGCGCGAGCTCGACCGGCTCACCATCAGCAAGGTGTCGGTGGGCCCCATGGACAACAACGCCTACCTGCTGCGCTGCCGGGAGACCGGCGAGCAGGTGCTGATCGACGCGGCGAACGAGGCGCCCCGCCTGCTCGACCTGATCGGTGACGGGGGGCTGGCCGCGGTCGTCACGACCCACCGGCACATGGACCACTGGGTCGCCCTGGAGGAGGTGGTCGCCAAGACCGGGGCCCGCCCGCTGGTGCACGCCGACGACGCCGAGGGGCTGCCGATCGACGCCGAGGCGCTGCGCGAGGGCGACACCGTGCCGGTCGGCGACTGCGCGCTGGAGGTGATCCACCTCAGGGGGCACACCCCGGGTTCGATCGCGCTGCTCTACGGCGACCCGTCCGGCGTGCCGCACCTGTTCACCGGGGACTCGCTCTTCCCCGGCGGGGTGGGCAACACCGAGCAGGACCCGGAGCGGTTCGGCCAGCTCATCGACGACGTCGAGCGGAAGCTCTTCGACCGGCTGCCCGACGAGACCTGGTTCTACCCTGGTCACGGCAAGGACAGCACGCTCGGCGCCGAGCGACCCGCGCTGCCACAGTGGCGGGCCCGCGGCTGGTGAGCGCGGCGCGCCGGCCCGCTCAGCCGGCGTTCGCGCCGGTCACCGCCCGCAGCCGGTGCCGGGTGCCGAGCAGCACCGGACCGGCGAGCAGCAGGCCGACCGCCATGGTGAGCACGGTCGGGTTCGGCGCCCCGGGCAGTAGCCCGGTCAGCGCCCGCGCCGTGATGCCGAGGGCGACGTAGAGGCCGGCCCAGAGCGTCGCGCCGAGCGCCGCGCAGGCCACGAACCGCCGGTAGGACATCCGCAGCCCGCCGGCGGCCAGCGGCAGCAGCGCGTTGAACACCGGCAAAAACGGCGCCACCAGCACCATCCGCCCGCCGCCGCGGCGCAGCAGCGCCTCGGCGGCGGCCCAGCGCGGCTCGCCGATCCAGTCACCCAGGCGGCTGCGCCGCAGCCGCTCGCCCCAGCGCCGCCCGGCCAGGAAGCTCAGCGACCAGCCGGCGAGGCAGCCGGCCACCACCGCCACGACGGTCGCCAGGCCGGTGGCCGGCCGGCCCGCGCCGACCGCGGCGAGGACCGCGGCGTCGCCGGGGACCAGCACCCCGAGCAGGGGTACGGCGTCGGCGAGCATGACCATGCCCAGCATCCCCATCAGCAGGGTGGTGGGCAGCTCCCCGACCTGGGCCAGCAGATCCGTCATGCTCCGTACGCTAGGGCCCCGGGGCGACCCACCACATCGGGCATGATCCCCCACCGGTCCCCTAGTGCGGCTCCGGATGATCCCTGAGGGGTCAGCGGGGACGGAGGACCTGGACCCGGCGGACCGGGGAGTCGATCGAGGGCTCGGTGACGGGCACCGGGTACGCCGCGACCAGCTCCAGCCGGTCCGGCGGCAGGTGCCCCCGGTCCGGGTCGCCGACCAGCACCTGCACGCCCCGGTCGGCGGCCCGTTGCAGGTACGGCAGCACCCGCGCGGCCAGCCCGGCGTCGTAGAGCACGTCCCCGGCCAGCACGAGATCGGCGCTGGCGGTGCCGTCGAGCAGGTCGTCCCCGGTGGTGTCCACCGTCACCCGGTTGGCCCGGGCGTTGACCGTCACGGCCGCCACCGCCCAGGGGTCGACGTCGTTGGCGACCACCCGGTCGGCGCCGGCGAGCGCGGCGGCGATGGCGACCAGCCCGGATCCGGCGGCCAGGTCGAGCACCCGCCGCCCGGCGGCCAGTTCGGGGTGGTCGAGCAGGTGCCGGGCGAGCGCCTGCCCGCCGGCCCAGACCGAGGCCCAGTACGGCGGCGGCAGCGACCGGCCGGCCGCCGCCTCCATCCGGGCCCACCAGAGGATGGCGTCCTCGGCGAGGTGCAGGCGCACTTCCGGCACGAACGGCGCGTGGACCAGCCGGAGCCGGTCCAGGCCGTCGCCGGGCGCCGTGATCTCCCGTTCCAGGTCGGCCAGCGGCGTCTGTGTCCTCACCGGGGCAAGCATGCCCCCCGCCGCCCCGGGGCGGAGGGATTTTCCCGCCGACGGCGTTTTCGTGAGCCACGCCGGCACTTCCGGCAGCGGATCGCGCTTCGGGCGGTTACTGTCGGGAAGGTACAGGGCGATCACCGGCCGCGACCGGTGCTCACCCGCATTGAACAGGGAGAGACGCATGGCAACCGGCACGGTCAAGTGGTTCAACTCGGAAAAGGGCTTCGGCTTCATCGAGCAGGACGGCGGAGGCCCGGACGTGTTCGTCCATTACTCGGCCATTCAATCCAGCGGCTACCGCGAGCTGAACGAGGGCCAGAAGGTCGAGTTCGAGGTGACCCAGGGGCAGAAGGGCCCGCAGGCGGACAACGTCCGTCCGATGTAGCTTCGTGCCGGTGGCGGCGGTCGGTGGTCCGACCGCCGCCGCAGCGCATACTCACGCCGCGGCGGCCGGCAGGTCCCGGTGCCGCCGCAGCGGCCCGGCCAGCAGGATGAGCGGGGTCAGCGCGAGCCAGGCGGTCATGGCCCGGATCGCCCCGGCCGGTCCCCACGCGGCGCCCAGCGCGCCGGCCAGCAGGGCGGCGAGCGGGATGGTGCCGTAGTTCAGCAGGTGCATGCTGACGGTCACCCGCCCGAGCAGCCGGTGCGGCGTGTACGTCTGCCGGAAGCTGCTCTTCACCACGTTGCCCACCGCGACGCCGAGGCTGACCAGCGCGCCGCCGAGCACCAGCCAGGCCACCCGGCCGCCCGGGCCGGCCAGCGGAATGAGCAGCGCCGGCGGGCCGGCGAGCGCGCCCGCGACGAGCAGGGCGCGGGCCGAGCCGAGCCGCCGGGCGAGCCCGGTGGCCAGGGCGGCGCCGAGGAGCCCGCCCACGCTGGCCAGCCCGATCAGGAGCCCGACCAGCCCGGCCGGCAGCCCGGCGGAGCGGACCAGGAAGACCACCAGCAGCGCCTGGTAGCCGGTGAGCCCGATGTTGCTGGCCGCGCCGAAGACCGTGAGCACCCGCAGGTACGGGTCCCGGACCACGAAGCGCAGCCCGTCGGCGACCTCCCGGCGTAGCGAGGACGACCCGGCGGGGCGACCCGGCCGGGGCTCGACGGCCCGGATGCGGCTCAGGCACGCGGCGGAGACCAGGAAGCTCACCGCGTCGAGCAGGACCGCGGTCACCGCGCCGGCCAGCTGGGCGATCAGGCCGGCCAGCCCGGGACCGACGAGGTAACTCGCGGTCTGCGTGGCGTGCAGCTTGGCGTTGCCCTCGGGCACCTGCTCGGGCCGCAGCAGGGTGGGCAGGTAGACCTGGTCGGCGGTCTCGAAGAACACCCGGGCCAGGCCGGCGCCGAGGGCGACGACCAGGAGCTGACCGACCGTGAGCAGGTCGAGCAGGGCGGCCACCGGGACGGTGGCGAACAGCGCCGCCGAGACCAGGTCCGCGGCGATCATCACGGGGCGCCGGCGGACCCGGTCGACCCAGGCCCCGGCGGGCAGGCCGGCCAGCAGCCAGGGCAGCCAGGCCGCGGCGGTGAGCACCGCCACCTGGAACGTGGTCGCGTCGAGCACGGCCACCGCGACCAGGGGCAGCGCCACGGCGGTCACGTTGCTGCCGACGGCGCTGACCGTCTGCCCGGCCCAGAGCAGCCGGAAGTCCCGGTGCCGGAGCAGTCCCCCGGGCGGCCGGGACCCGGTGGCCGGGTCGGCGGGGCGGACCGGGGCGGTCACTGCGCCAAGGTTCGTTCGCGACTGCGGGGCTCGCAAACCCGGCTCACTCCTCGCGCTCACGGCTGGCCCGGAATGCCGTGCGCGAACAGGAAGACCGGCTCGCGTCGCTGTCCGTCGTCGGGTGCGGGACGCTCGGCCCAGCGGGCGAACAGGTCGGTGACCTCGCGGCTGAGCTGGGCCAGCTCCTCCGGGGTCAGGTGCAGCCACTTGTCGGTGCTGAACGGGCCGTCGCCCCAGGCGGCGTGGGCCTCGTCGGGCGCGGCGTGCCAGGCCCGGACCAGGGCGACGTGCCGGTCCAGGTTCAGCGAGCTGGCCGCGTCGGCCACCGCCCGGGCGGCGGGGTCGGCGTCGAAGTCGGTGTTGGACCAGCGCACCGCCGGGTCCCGCAGCCGCCACCAGCGCTCCCGGCGGTCCCGGGCCAGTTCGGGCGCCTCCAGCACCAGGTCGGCGGCGGCCAGCACCTTGAGGTGGTGGCTGACGTTGGCCGGCGCCTGGCCGGTGCGCTCGGCGAGCAGGCCGACGGGGCACGGCCCGTACACCTTGAGGACGTCCATGAGGCGGCGGCGCAGCGGATGGGCGAGCGCGGCCAGGACGCGGGAGTCGGTGACGTGCCGGACGGTGGGCTTCTCCATAAGGAGAGAATGACATCCGCAAGAGGTCTTGCGCAATACCTGTTGCGGGCTTTCCCGTCGCGACGAACCCGGGCCGCGGCGCGGCACTCGCCGCGGGACCGGGCCCGGTCAGGCGGTCAGTCGCCGGGACAGCTCGTCGGCCACGTCCCGGGCGATCTGCGGCGGGATCGCCGCGGCGATCTTCTCCGGCGGCAGCCCGGCGAGCACCCCGGTGACGATCTGCTGCTCGTCGGTGAAGTCCTTGCCGGACAGCGCGGTCACCTGCGCGACGAGCGCCGGCCAGGCCCGCACCATGTCCAGCATCTGCTGCAGCGGAGAGTTCGCCGGGGGCGGGCCGACCACTCCGGTGGTGGTGCCCGGCGAGTAGAGCCAGTTGCGCAGGTTCGCCAGGTCGGCCAGGACGTCGCCGACGGTCCGGGTGGGGGATCCGGTGTTCTTGATGAGCTTGTCGGTCTGTTCCATGTCGGTCTCCGGTTTCGGTGGGGCGATCAGGCCGATCGCCGTGAGGTAGCGACGGAACAGCGGGGTCTGGTCCCGGCCCGCCTTGGTGGAGTCACGGAAGAAGCTGAAGTGGGTGTGGAACAGGTGGCTGCTGTCCCCGCTGGTGCGCTTGCCCAACCGGTCCCAGCGCCGCACCGTCGTGCCGTCCGGGGAGTAGATGATCTCCCGGATGTCCCTGGCGTCCCCGGCTCCCGCGGCGCACTGCGACACGCACCAGGTCGAGAAGGTACGCAGGTTGTGGGTGTGGCCGCCGGAGGAGACGGAGAACGTCCCGACGTCCAGGGCGGACGCGTGCAGGGTCAGCCCGGAGGAGTCCCGGGTGGACTCCACCACCGAGTAGTCGTTGGGCACCACCCGGTCGGATCCGCAGTGGTATCCGCCCTTGTGGTTGGGGTCGCCGACGATGCCGACCTCGGCCGGCTCCAGGTCCTGACTCCGTACGGTGTTCTTGTCCACGTTGAGGTAGGTGAGCAACAGGCTGCGGACGGCCAACAGGTTCGCCGGGGCCGACGTCATGGGATCTCCCCTCGGGATCGGTGACCGACGGGACGCGACAATCACTACGTGTGAAGGCGCATGATCCGGGGACGCGCCCCACCGGATAGCTGCACGGCACCGGGCACTTGCCCCGAGGATATCCACACAGGGACGTAGATGCCCAGCTCAGAGCACTATCTGGAACTATGGGCCGGCTGTGGACGGTGCGGGGACGACGGGCAGCACCAGGGCCGAAGGATGCTCGGGATCGTGCAGGACCTCCCGCCAGCCAGCACGAAGAGTGACGGCGGTGCCGAGCGGCTCGCCGGTGCCCGGGTTCCGCGCGTAGCGCGGGTGGGCGCCGCCGGAGACCTGTACGCGGAGCCGGTGCCCGGGGGCGAAGCGGTGCGCGGCCGGCCAGAGGGTGACCGGCACCCGCACCACACCGGACGGATCGCGCGGGAAGCGCCCGGGGGCGACCCGGACCAGGCCGTCACAGACGTTCCAGGACCGCCCGCGCCGGTCGACGTCGCAGAGCCGGACGAAGACGTCCAGGTAGGACAGCTCGCTGCGGACGTGGATCTCCGCGCGCACCGGGCCGGCCACCTCGACCGGCCCGGCCAGCGGCGCGCTGGTGTACGTCAGCACGTCCGGCCGGGCCTCCACCGGCCGGTTGTCCACCGCGCCGGCCCGCTGGGCGACCAGCAGCGGGCCGCCGAGCGACGGTGTGGGGTCGGCCGGGTCGTAGCGGAAACGGTCGGGCGCGGACGCGGCCG
>NZ_MUYZ01000017.1:0-48326 GCF_003013775.1 Micromonospora sp. MH33 | reverse complement strand
CGCGGGGTGACCTCGACCGCGGCCGGGGCGACGGCAGCCGCCAGCCCGTCCGGCGGACAGCCACCCTCGGCAGGCTGTGATCCGTGGCGCAGCTTCATGTCGGTCGGCTCCTTCCGTTCCGGTGACGCTGATGGGGTGTGGGTGAGGTGATGACGGTGTCGGGGGCCGCGAGACCGCCGGGACGAGGCGGCCGGTAGGGGTCAGCGGCCGCGGCGAGCGCCGCGGTGACCGCCGGCCCGTCGAGGGCGCGGGTGGTGACGCCGAGACCGGCCAGGGCGCGGACCGTGTCGTCAGCGCGCCGTCGAGCCGTGTGCTCGCCACGCTCACCGGCGCTCGTGCCGGTGACGATGAGGACCTGCCGGCGCAGCGGATCCTTGCGCGCCGCGAGGTCGTCGAGGAAGCGGGCGTGGCCTCTGGCCGCGTCGGTCAGCGCCGGGTGCGGCAGCCGCATGGCCGCGTGGGCGAGGCTGCGGGCGGCCGAGTGCAGGTCCACCGGCTGCGCCGACACCACGATCTGCGTCGGGGTCGACAGGGAGTTCAGCCAGCGACCGAAGGTGTCGACCAGGGCCGCCTGCTCATCGCCGGTGCGCAGCGCAAGGTTGACGTTCGTCGTGGCGACCATCGCCGCTCGCGCGGCGCCGAGTCGGATCTCCCCTCCATCGTCGATGGCGTCGGCGGGCAGCTTCAGCGGCGCCGGCAG
This sequence comes from Micromonospora sp. MH33, assembly GCF_003013775.1. Lineage (NCBI taxonomy): Bacteria > Bacillati > Actinomycetota > Actinomycetes > Micromonosporales > Micromonosporaceae > Micromonospora > Micromonospora sp. MH33. Next base: position 47,626 of record NZ_MUYZ01000017.1, on the reverse strand, counting down.
CATCACCCTCGTCGTCGGCGCCTGCACCCAGTCCGGCGTCTTCGACGTCGTGTCAGTTGTCGACAGCGCCCGCGGAGCCCGCGCGTGACGGACGGCGGCGAGCAGCCACCCGTCCAGCGGCAGGCCGTCGCGCCGGCCGACCGCGACACCGAAAACCAGGCCGCCGCCGACAACGGCGGCGCCGACGAGCACCGGCGCGGGCACGACCTGATGCAGGGCCCGCCCGACGCCGTAGAAGGCCAGGGCGGCGACGGCGAGGATCGCCAGCTGCCGGAACGTCAGCCCGTAGAGCACTTTGTCAGCAGCCTCGACGTCAGCGGGCATCCGCACCCTGCCTGGGTCGGCGTGGTCGTCGTGGCGGCTCATCGGCCGACCGCCTTCACTCCGCGGCCGAGGCCGGGAACGGCGCGGGTGGCCTGCTGCACGACGATGACCCGCACGGCGGCGCCGAGCATGTTCACGCCGCGGCCGCTGTTGCCCGTGACCACGTAGCGGCGCATCAGGGACGGCACGCGCAGCGTCGTCCAGAGCATGACCATGACCACGAACAGGTTGATCGCGCCGCCCGGATCCACCGGCAGCCCCAGCACGGGCAGCAGGTGCTCGGGGTCGGTGAGCATCCACTGGCCGGCGTAGAGAGTGAAGCCCTGCACCACGGGCACGGCGAGGATGCCGGTGTAGGACCGCCACCACATGCGGGCTACCGGCTCGGTCTGCGGCACGGCGTGGCAGGCGAGGGCCAGCGGCGCGAACGCGGTCAGGACGATGACGACGGCGAAGCGGACGATCACGCTGAACGCCGTGCCCGCGAGCAGGACGGCGATGATCGCCACGCAGATCACGAACAGCAGCACCGCCGTGGCGTCCTGCCCGGCGAGGATGTGCGACTTGATGGCGCGCAGCGCGCCGTCGCTGTCGCCCTCGGGTGTGGTGAGCGCGCCGGTCAGGGCGTTGGCCAGGTCGATGAGCATGCCGCACCACAGCTGCGAGAAGTGCGCGGCGACGAACCCGACGACCAGCCTCGGAACGAGGTCCTTGGCGGTGTAGCGGGTGGTTTCACTGCCGCCGGCGGTCATGGTGAGCACCCCGGCGGCCACGAAGGCGAGGACGAAGACGGTGTCGACGACGAGCACCGAACGGCCCGTCAGGGCCTGCACCTGCGGCAGGGCGGTGACCTTCGGGGTGATCAGCAGCGCGCTGCTGATCACCCCGAACAGCGCGTCCAGGCTCGCGAGGATCGCCGCCGCCAGCCAGTCCAGGATCTGGTCGAGTAGCCAGCTCATGGTCAGCCCCCGACGATGCCCTGGACGACCTGCAGCAGGACAGGGGCGAGGACGGCCAGGCCGTAGCCGACGAGGGCGTTTTTCAGTGCGCCCTTGGCCCGCTCGACCTGCGTCGGGTCACCCCCGGCGGTGGCCCAGTAGACGCCAGCCAGGACGAGGAACAAGGTGGCCAGCGCGGCGAGGATGCCGATCAGCCAGGCCCGCAGATTGGCGATGACAACCGGCAGCGAGTTCACCGCCACGATCGCCGGCGCACCAGGATCGGCGTGCGCGGCGGCCGGCGCCGCCACGACCAGGACGACAGTGACGGCCACCGTGACGAGGCGGCGGAGGAAGTGGGCGTTGGTGAGAGCACGAAGACGTGCCGAAATGCAGGACATGACTCTTTCACCTCCGGCCCCGCCGCCGTCCGGGGACGCGGCGGGGTGCTAGCGGATGGACACGGGAGACCGCCGCCGGGCCCGCAGACGGCACGCGCACGAACCAGACCGTCCCCGGGAGGAGCCCTTCCTCCCTTGTCGGGTAGCGGGTGTTCGATGAGGTGTCAGCGCACCAAGCACTGCGCGGCACCCGAGGCGGCCGGCACGGCGGGCGGCCCGACTAGGTGCAGACCCGGCGGCGGGCGGGATCCTCGCCACGCCGTGGGCGACGAGAAGTCCCGTACCCCCAAACCGCCGGTTGTGTGCTCTGGCGAACGCCCCCGGTTATCACCGCCACTCACAGCGGCACACAGCAACTCCATCTCGCGCCGATTGGGCTCCGCCTCGATGTGATGGCGGATGTCGGCCAGGGCGACCGACGCGCGACACCTGGTCGAGTCGTGGCGATGTCAGGCGCGGCTGTCAGACACGACGCACCACTGAAGGCCGCCCAAGTTAGCGATAGGCGCCGATGACACGGCGCGGACGACACCTCCTGTGACCATCGCCGCCGATGTCACCGATGCTTAGCCATCCTGCCGCTGACATGACCTCAGGTCTCGGTGTCAGACCGGCCTTGTGACGTCCTGGTGGCACTGACGTCGACGCCGCGTCGCGCCAGACGCGGCACCGGTGACATCGTCGTGGTCGCCCGATGTCACAGGTGCCGGGATGTGAGTCGTTGTGAGCGGCCGTGGGCGGCGGTGAGTGTCACCTCCGGCCGGCGGCAACCCCGTCGCGATCCATCCGGTTGTCGATGGCTCTGCCGTCGGCGGCCGGTGGCATCAGCGCCTGGCTTGTGTCACAGCCCAGCTCAACGGCACTGACAAATCCCAACGCCGACGACATGGCTCGATGTCGCGGGTTGCCTGCCTGTGGCGGTGTCAGAAGTGCCGGCGCCGCCCCGCAGGGCCGTGGCCTGCGCTGTGAGCGGGTTGTGTGACGGCCGTGGCCCAATCGGTGCCGCCGCGCCGCCGCGCCGCCGTGACATCGCGGCCTTGCCGAACCGGCGGTCATCTTCGACAGGGGGAGTTGTGACATGAGCGTGCCCGCCGCAACCGACTGGCCAACCTCGCCTCTCGCAGCCGCAGACGCCGCCTTCACCGCGCTGACCGGCGAGCCAGCACCCTTGACGCTCGACATCGGCGCCTGCGGCGTGCCCAACGCCGCCGGGTCGGGTGTCATGACACTGCCGGCGCTGCGCGACTGGCTTCTGCGTCACCCTCATGCATACGCGCTACGCGACGGCGTGTGGCGGGAGCTGATCCGCCGTGCCCGCTTGGACGGGCCGGGGTGGGTGATCGCCGCGGTCGGGATGGCCATGCCCGCCCTGCGCCGCTACGCCGGCCAGTTGTGCGCCGGCTACGACGGCGACCCCGACGATATCGACGCCGAGATCCTCACCGGCTTCCTCACCGCCTTGCGCGACCGCGTCGACCTGACCCGCGACGCCCCGTACGCGGCGCTGTGCCGGGCGGCGTGGCGCGCCGGGCGCCGGCTGCGCCTGCAGGCAGGCGAGTACACTTCGATCGCCGACGTCGACCACCTGCCCGGCCCCCGCACCCCCAAGGTGCCCTACGGACACCCCGACGTGCTCGTGCGCCGCGCCGTCGGCCTGGGCATCCTCGACCCGGACGACGAACAGCCCTACATCGACGTGCGGCTCGGGCGGCGGGCGATCGAGCCGATCGCCGCCGGACTCGGCATCACCGTCGACGCCCTACGCATGCGTCTGGGCCGCATCGACACCCGCATCGCCGACGCACTGCACAGGGGCCTGCTCACCGGCATCGCCTCCCCGCACGCCGCCGCCACCCTCGCGGCGCAAGCCGAACACCGAGCAGCCACTCGCGCCAGCCGGGCCACCACCAGCCGACCACACCTCGTGTCTGAAGCCGCGGCGGCCGCCTGAGGCGTCCACCGGCACGGCCCTGCCTGACCGACCCGAACCCGCAACACCCGGCGGCGCCCTCACCCTCTTCAGGTGAGGGCGCCGTCGCATGTCCCACCGCACAGCAGCCGAACGTGCGCCCCGCCCAGCTCGGGCTGAGCGGGGCGCACGCCACTGGAGCCAAAAGACGGGGCGCTCGCGAGCCCCTCACCAGCCCAGTACGGCTATACCGCCGCTGACCTGCGATGTGAGCGCAACGAACGCCTGACCGTGAGCGCTTGCGAGCCGCTGTGAGAACCGGGGGCGTTCGTCGGAGCACACAACCGCCGGTTTGGGGGTGTCAGCGCACTACCCGCGCGGCGCGGAGCCGACATCCAGATGAGCGAGCACACGCCGCAGCACCACGACCCCGCCCACCCCGTCGACCCGCATGTCGACCCGACCCTCATCGACCTGGTGGCCGGTGACCCGCCGGTCCCGATCACCGTGTGGCGCACCGGCCGCACCGACGCCGACACCGGTCGCGCGATCGGCGCCCGGCTGGCCTACCGGCTCGTGGCCGCCTACAGCCGCCCCGGCGACGCGGTCATCGACCTCACCACCGACCACGCCCTCACCAGCGCCTGCACCACGGGCGGGCGCCGACACCACCCCGGCTGGTTCACCGACGCGTCCAGCCTGATCATCGGCCCGCCGACCCGCACCGACCCGGCCGCCCAGTCCGACAACAGCGACCTGCCGGACACGGGCGCCTGGTTCGGTGACGACCTCACCGACGCCAACCTGCCCCCGTCCAGCAACCCGGCTGTCCCTGTACCCGACGGCGCGTCCCTGGCGGAGGCGACCAGCCTGGTCGTGGCCTGCTGGCCCCTCGACACCGTCGACGCGACCAACCGCATCCGACTGGCGTGGCTGTTGACCGCGTCCGCGCGGCTGCTGCGCCCCGGCGGCTGCCTGATCCTCGTGGTCACCGCCCCGGCCAGCGCGGCAGCCCCGCAGGACTTCACCCCCGTCGTGCAGGCGGCCGCCGCCGTCGGGCTGGGCTACCTGCAGCACATCGTCGCCGTCACCGCCGACACGTGCGGCGATGCCTTCGTCTACCACGTCACCGACGAGGAACTCCTTGCCCTCGCCACGCAGGCCGAGAAGCCGTGGGCGGTGGCGCACCTGCAGGTGCACGCGGACCTGCTGGTGTTCACCCATCACCAGTCCGCCAACGCCCAGCGGAACCCACGCTCGGAAGGCGGTCGCCGTGGCTGAGCACCTGCCCTTTCCCGCCGACCCGAACCAGCCGGCAAACCCGGCCGAGGACGCCCACCACGGCCAGCACCGCCTCTACGAGGGCCGCCACCGCGACACCGGCGGACGCCACCGCGCGCCGGGCGGACCGGAGGGCCTGTCGGTGTGGGCGACCGCCCAGCGGACCGGGCCGGTGCAGCGCCGCGGCCGCTACGTGCCCGAGTCTGTCAAACACCCTGCCCGGATGCTGCCCGCGATCGCCGCACACGCCATCGCCGCCTACACCCAGCCCGGCGACCTGGTCCTCGACCCGATGTGCGGGATCGGCACCACCCTGGTCGAAGCGATCCACGTGGGCCGCGACGCGATCGGGGTGGAGTACGAGCCGCGATGGTCGAACATCGCGGATGCCAACATCACCCACGCCCAGCACCAGGGTGCCGGCGGCCGGGCCTCCGTGGTCCGCGGCGACGCCACCCGCCTGCGATCGCTGCTGCCCGCCGCCCTCGCCGGGCAGGTCGCCCTGGTCGTCACCTCACCGCCGTACGGGCCCACCGTGCACGGCCTCGTCCGACCCGGCGCCGACGGGGTGGCGAAGTTCGACAACGCCTACAACGACGGCACCGACCGCGGGAACCTCGCCTACCGGGACCTCACCGGTCTCACTGATGGGTTCGAGCAGATCCTGTCCGGGTGCGCGGTGCTGCTGCGCCCCGGCGGCACCGTGGTGGTCACCGCCCGTCCGTGGCGCAAGAACGGCCAGCTCGTCGACCTGCCCAGCGCGGTCATCGCCGCTGGTGTCCGGGCGGGCCTCATCCCGACCGAGCGGTGCGTCGCGCTCCTCGCCGCGGTCCGCGACGGGCGGCTCGTCGCCCGACCGTCGTTCTTCCAACTTCAAGCCGTGCGCAAGGCCCGCACCGCCGGCACCCCGCTGCACCTGATCACCCACGAGGACGTGCTGATCTTCCGCCGGCCGGAACTACCCGCGGAGGTCGCCGATGACTGACGACCCCCGCTGGGCGCCAACGTCCGCACCGGCGCGTGGGAGGTGGCGTGAGTGACCACGTTCCCGGGCCGCGGATCGGATCCCTCTGCACCGGATACGGCGGCCTCGACTTGGCCGTCGAACTGGTGCTCGGCGGCCAGCTCCTCTGGTACGCCGAAACCGACCGGCACGCCCGCACCGTCTGCGCCCACCACTGGCCGCACGTTCCCAACCTCGGCGACATCCGCACCATCGACTGGGCGCGCGTGCCACCCGTCGACGTCCTCACCGCAGGCTTCCCCTGCCAGGACATCTCCAACGCCGGCAAACGCGCCGGCATCACCGGACCCCACTCCAGCCTCTGGCACCACATCACCACAGCCCTTCGCGTCCTTCGACCGCCACACGTGTTCGTGGAGAACGTTGCCGCGCTGCGCAGGCGCGGACTCGACGTCCCGGGACAACGGGGCTCCCACGGTGACCTCACCCTGCCGTCCGCTGCCCTGCGTTGTGCAACGCCTGCCCTACCGACGCCCCGGACCTCCGACGCGCGAGGCCCCGGACACCACGGCGACGGCGGCCCCGACCTACGCACCACCGTCGCCCAGCTCACCACCAGCAGCCTGGGAACACCCGATCAGGCGACCTGGGGGATCTACGCACCGGCGATCGCACGCTGGGAGCTTCTGATCAGCCGGCCCGTTCCCGCTCCCACCCAACCCGGCCAGCACGGCAAGCCCGTGCTCGCACCGCCGTTCGTGGAATGGCTCATGGGCCTACCCGCCCACTGGGTCACCGACCCCACCCTCAATCTCCCACGCACCGGCGCGTTACGCGTCCTCGGTAACGGCGTCGTCCCCGCCCAAGCGGCCACCGCCCTGCGTCTCCTGCTCTGCCGCCACCGCTGACAGCCACACCACGCGGAACTCTTCGCGGGCGGCCCCATGCGGCCGCCCGCGAAGAGCCGGCATCAGTCGTGGCCACCTCACCCAACGCTCATGGGAGCCATCGATGCCTTCAAACCATTCGCGGTCCCGGCACCGCCTACCGCCGCCCGCACCTCCAGCTGCCCACGGCGGCGATCAGTCCGACGATCAAGCCCCGCACCTCTACACCCCCGCGGAAGCCGCGGCGCTGCTGCGCGTCCCCGAATCATGGCTGCGCCGCCGCGCCGGCCGCCGCCAGATCCCCCGCACCTTCCTCGGCAAGCACCTGCGATTCTCCGCCGCCGACCTCGCCGCCATCATCGCCGCCGCCGCCGAACCCGCCACCGGCCGGCGACGGGCCAGGCGGCCGCGCCCACCGTCCACCGCCGACTTGACCCAGCCCCGAAGTCACGCGCCAATCACCGCCGCACCGCAACCGAACCGATCGGAGTAACCCATGGCCTGGGTGGAAAAGCGCGGCACCAAGTTCCGCGTCCGCCTCCGCATGCCCGACGGCACCGTCACCACCGACTCCACCCACGAACACCGCGCCGACGCCACCATCCGCGCCAAGGAAATCGACGTGGAAGTCTCCCGCGACACCTTCATCGACCCGCGCGGCGGACGCATCCCCCTCAGCGACTGGGTACCGATCTGGGAACAGACCCACCAGGCATCGCCCGCCACCTGGGCCGCCTACCGCAGCCACCTGCGGCTGCACATCCTGCCTGCCCTCGGTCCGCTGCCCCTGGTCGACATCCGCCGTCAACACGTCAAGGCCCTCGCCGTTGCCCTCGGCAAACGCCTGGCACCCCGATCCGTCACCGACGTGATCATGGTGCTCTCCATGATCCTGCAAGAGGCGGTCGAAGACCGACGGATCCCCTTCAACCCATGCCGAGGAATCCGCATCCCCAAAGGCATCCGCGCCGAACGACCCCACGCCACCGCCGAACAGGTCGCCGCCATCGTCGCCCGCCAAGCCCGTCCCACCGACGGACTGATGATCCTCACCGCCGCCTACACCGGCATGCGATGGGGCGAACTCGCCGGTCTCCACCGCGACAACCTCGACCTCAACCTCGGCAGCATCTACGTCCACCCCGACTTCGGCGCCCTCCACGAAGTCGAAGGCAAGCTATACCTCGGCCCACCCAAAACCAATGACTCCGTCCGCCACATCCGCCTACCCCGCTTCCTCACCAACCTCCTCGCCACCCACCTCGCCAACCACCCCCACGACACCGTCTTCCCCGGCGCCCGCGGCTACCACCAACGCCGCTCCAACTTCAACCGCCGCGCATGGACCCCGGCCGTCGCAGGCGACCCGAAACGCGGGATCCCGCCGATCCTGCCCGGGATGCACTTCCACGACCTGCGCCACACCCACAAGACCTGGCTCATCGAAGACGGCATCCCCGAAATTGCTCAGGCCCGACGGCTCGGACACCGCCTCGCCGGCGTCAGAGGCGTCTACAGCCACGTCACCGAACCCATGATCACCAACCTGATCGACGCGCTACAGCGCCGATGGGAAACCACCCAACGCCACGGCCCCGACACGACCGTCCACCGGCTGCGCCCCGCCGCGAACCACGCGCAACACTCCCACAGACACTCAGCAGCGGGGTCAGGCTGGTCGCAGCCGCTTCTCTAGCACCCGGCCACCCCCACCTGCGACACCTTGCTACCGCCCATCGCTGTGGCCAGCGGCAGCGGGTCCCGAGATCAACCGGCGTAGCTGGTCATTAAGCGGTGATGAGCCCTGCGGCGTTTGCCCCTGGAGATCGTGCCTTCACGTCGGCCGTTCCACCGCTGTTTGCCGCGCTGGTGCCGGCACGGAACCTCCCCATCGCCGGAGTCCGATGGAGGCCTTGGCGTGTACGCCGAGCTGACTCTGGCGTTCGCCCTACAGCCCGCGGGCGCCAACTTGCTCCTAGGGCGGCCGCTCCTCCTCCCCACTGAGTTGATCGACCAGGACGCGTCGCTGGCGCAGCACGTCGCCGCAGTAGCCGGGCACGGGCAGTCGCGCGACGCGGCGTTCTAGCGATATGTCCTTGACCACGAATCGGCCCGATCCCCGCGAGCATCGTGCGCAGTGCTCGCTCGGAATCAGAGCAGACTCGCCTACATTGAGGTCAACCAGGAGACGCTCATCGCCGCACGAGATTCGGCATGCGGGCGCGCGGACGTTGCTCTCCCGGTACATGCCGTGAAACCGTTGGCGGCGAGAACTGTATGTGATCTTGCGCGAGTTGAGTTGAGAGAGCGTCGGTTCTGTACGCTGGCCGCGGCTCTGGAGGTGGCTTGCGAATGGCGATGTCCGCCCTGCCCGACGACAGTTGGTGGGTCGACGACCCCATCGACGAGCAGACCGAGGACCTGTTCGGGCGCGGCCCGTTCGTGACGCGAGCGGTCACCCTACTCAATCAGATCGGTTCCCGGCCGAGCAGCACGGTGGTCGGGTTGGTCGGGCCATGGGGTAGCGGTAAGACCAGCACGATCCGGATGATCGTGGCGGGCCTCAATTCTGACCAATGGGGCGTCACTTGGATCAACCCGTGGGCCTTGTCCGGCCCCGACGCGGTCGTCACCGAGCTACTCAGCGCGATTCGCGCCGCAGTGCCCAAGAAGACAACGGCCGGCGCACGGGCTCGGCGACAGCTCTCCCGATACGGTGCCCTCGCCACGCCGGCACTATCGATAGTGCCAGTGGTCGGTAGTGCCGCGAGTTCGATGGCCAACGAAGCCATAAGGCGGCTTAACGACCAGGGAGCGACCCTCGAGGATCAGGCGGAACAAGTCCGTGAAGCGTTGCACGCGCTGGCCCGTCCGACGCTAGTCGTTCTCGACGATGTCGACCGGCTACAGCCCGAGCAACTCCTGGCGGTGTTCCGGGCGGTGCGGGTGCTGGGCCGACTGCCGTACGTGCACTACATCCTCGCCTACGACCAGGAAACCATCCTCGACGTGCTGTCTACGACCCCGATCGCCGACAAGCAGGGCGCCCGTGCCGTCGCGTTCCTGGAGAAGATCGTCACGTTACGCCTCGAGCAGCCGCCGGTCCGCCTAGAGCACGCTGAGACGCTGTTCAACATCGGCTGCGCTGGCGCATTCAGGCGGGCGTCCGCATCGGTGAGCGAGGACGCCCAACGCCGCCTGGTCGAAGAACGTGAAGCTCTGCTGCTGCGAGTCCTGACCGAGCCACGCAGCGTGGCTAGGCTGCTCACCCAGGTCGACATCTACCTGCCACTGATCGGTGCTGCCGAGGTTGATGTCGTCGACTTCATCACCCTGACATTCCTGCGCATCACCTATCCCCGCCTGTACCAGGCGTTGGCCATGCGCCGCAGCGCCCTAGTGGAAACCACAGCCCTCGTCGACAGCACCGACCTAGCCGACCTACGCACCGAATTCGACGAGCAGGCACTGGCCAGACTCGACGTCCCAGCGCCGCACACCCGCCGGGTCGCGGAAGCCCTGCGACGGCTCTTCCCGCGTCTGACAACCGACCCAGTGAGATCAGCGGTAGCCCAGCACCAGCGGCGCGGGCAGCGGCGGATCAGCGACCCCGACTACACCGAGCGGTACTTCGCCCTGACATCAATCACAGGTGAGGTCAGCGACGATAGCCTCGTCCGGGCCATTCGAGAGTTGGCTGACGGACGCCCTGGCATGGCGGCCGAAGACCTCACATTGGCGTTGCGACCCGACCTCACCGACGCCCAGGCGCGCGAACGGGCAGCCCGAACGCTCCGTCGGGCCGCATCGCTGTGCACAGAGCTGTCCGGCAGCGAGGCCGCCGCGATAATCCCCTACGTGTTCGACCAGATCGATCACCTCCGCGATCCGGCAGCGGGCGGGTTCGGTCCCGACGAGGAAGCCACCGTCTGGCTTGCGACGCTGATGCACCGAGCCGATAAGGAACCGCTGCCGGCCGCCGCACTGGGCGATCCCGTTCTGCTGCCGTACCTAATGAATGCGATCCGACTCGCGGTCCCCGAGCCGGCCGACGCCACCATTGCGCATCTCGCCACCCAATCTTCCGGGTCGTCGTGGCTCGCGGACGCGGTTCAAGCCACGTACGATACGGTTTGGGCTCGAGTCCAGGAGCACACGCGTCTTGGCGATAGCGCACCCATCGAGCCGGTGCGCCTGTACGTCGCCCGGCTGGAGTCGGCCTTCGGCGACGAGGACGTCAACCGGCGGATCAGAGCCGCCGTCAACGGTGGCCTCCCAATCGCGGATCTCGCGGCCCGCCTGGTCGACGTCGAGAATGTGTTCACGTCCACCGGCCCCCGCACCCGCATCGCTGGGTTCGACGCGACGGCATTCCTGCGGCGAATTGGACGCCAACGTGCCTCCGCGACGCGAGCGGACCTGGACAGCGCCGCGGCGGGCACTCGACCAGGCGCTCTCGACCTCGCCGACGTGTCGTGGGCGAACCGGCGCCGATACGCCGCAGGCACCCTCATTGAGGCACTCGATGCTGGCACCACCGAACCGGGATTGCTCCTGCCAACCCCGCCTGAGGAACAAGGGCATCCCTTCACTAACCACCGTCCGTCGTTGATCAGCGAGGGAGGCGAACCGTTCGACCTGACGCTGCAGGTCGCCGTGCTGTTGCCCGCGGGCGATGAACTCCCCGCACGCGTTCACAGCGGATGGGGCCCGCCGGCCGGGACACGCGAAGAAGCCCTGACCGCTGCGATGCGAAGCTCACCGATCAGCGATTGGATCCGGGCACGCCACTCCGACTGGGGCATAGCCATCGAATCCTGGACCATCACCGACCCCGACGGCCGGTACTACACCACCGCTCAGTCCGGGGCCCGGGCCGCTAAGCCCGGCGCGCTTGGCCTGCGTCAGGCATTGCCGCTCAGGGTCGGCGCCCAGCTCATCACCGGCCACACGGCGCAAAGCCCGAACCAGCAGTCGCTGCTGCTCACCGTCGGTATCGGATTCCACCTGGCCGAGCTCGACGAAAAGCACGAACCTGCGGAAGCGCGGTCTCGCACTGTGCCCCTCCCTGCAGCGTTCACCCTGCATGCCCTGTTCGAGCTCACCGACGCGCTCGTCGGCTGCGCGCAGACGGCGAAAGCGCTGTGGACGCAACTCGACGACCAGGCACCTCCACCCGAAACCGCGCTCCTGAACCTGTCACTGACCACGTCTGAAGGGCTTTCCGCCGTCGTCGATCTCACCACCTACCCGCGGCACGGCACTGCCGTCCGTAGCCAGTACTCCAAGGTCTACCAGTACCGGTCAGGGTCAAGTGATATCGCAGCTGCCGCACTACGGGACTGGCTGAGCGAGACCGGGTACCGGCGACATGAGCAGGCGATCCTGGACATGTGGGACCCAGCCCTTCAAGTGTGAATTGGCCGTTCTTACGAGCGAGACAGTCGAGGTCGTGGGCTGGCTTGGCATCGCTGATGACTGCCTGCAAACGACACGCGCCGAAGGTGGTTGTGTCGCTGCCAACGATGGTCCTGATCTTGGCACTGGCGCAGGGCGGCGGCGTGGCCGCGCTCTGTGATCAGCGCGAAGCGGGCCTGACCGAAGCGGCGGTCGAGCGGGCTGCCGTGACACCAGAGAGCGAGATCGTTCCCTTGTGGAGGTTCGGCAACTCGCCGTGAGGCACAATCACGTTATGGACCTCACTATGGTTGAACTCAATCGTCCACTGGGCGAGCGGCTTTGGTTCCCGTTCACGTACGAGGAGGCGGGCCTCGGGTTCAACGATCGATGGTGGTACAACAGTCCCGTCTATCCCGACTCCAAGAGCCTTTTTCTGCGAGTCCTACAGAACAACATCGAGGTCGCGCGGGTTCACCTCGATAACGAGGTCGCGATTGACCACTACGCCGACGTTCCGCCGCTGGGAGCCACCGCACTCGAGATCCAGCTCGTTGAGGTGCACAACGATCACCGCGGTCGCGGCATTGGCCGCACTGTCGTCAGTCTCCTCCACAACCGCTACCCAGACCGTAGACTCGTGGCCTTTTCCGAGGGCGCCGACGGCTTCTGGTCATCTCTCGGTTGGCGTCGGCACCTTCACGCGGACCCCGAAGAGGCGTCGTCCTTTCGACCGCTCTTCATCCAGCCGGAGGCGTAACGCATTGCCGTCGCGCGGACGAGGCTCCCGGTAGCTACCGGGCCTCATCGGCTCCCGCTGCCCCTGGGGTGCTCGGGCCGCGCTAGCGCGTGAGGATCCTGTACGTAGGCCGACGGCCCTCGTTGCCAGCGCTGGGCGGGATCACGCTGGGAGCGGCTTGGAGCACAGACGGCGATGAACAAAACCTGTATTCATGGCTGGATCCGAACTTTCCGCAGTTCGGGATCGTGTTTCTCGCTCCTCCTGCTTGACTGACCTCTTCGGGAAGACCGAAGACCTCAGCAGCCGGCGTCGTCGGTCAACTGGCAGTGCCCTCTCACGCGGTGGTCTTGAGTCCATCACTCCAGGTGATGCCGTTGCCGGACACCTCTCGTACTGCCCGTTTCGTCCTCTCAAGTTGTAACTGATCTTTACAGCCGATCATCGGGGCTTCTACAGTTCGGCCACTCATCGGATGTGATCAACGGGGGCCTTGGGTGGTTGCTGCATGTCTTCGCTCCGACGCTGGTGCGGGCGGGCGCGGTAGACGTCGAGTTCGGCTTGGGTCATTCCTAGCCGTGATGCTCTGGGCGGGTGCCGGCGCGGTCGCGCCGTTGACGGCGACGCCGGGTCCTGCCGCCGCAGCCGCTGCGGATTGTTCGGCGGCGGGTCTTGAGGATGTTCGGGCGGCGGCGCGGCTCGCGGTGGATTGTGGCAAGAGTGTCGAGGTGCTCGGCGAGCGGTCGGAGACCACGCAGGTCTTCGTGAACGCCTCGGGAGTGGGCCGGTTGGAGTCGGCGGCGGTGCCGCAGCGCGTGCACCGGGCGGACGGCAGCTGGGCAGCCATTGACCTGGCGTTGCGGTCGGTTGCAGGGGGGTTCGCTCCGGTCGCCTCGACGGCGGACATGACGTTCTCCGGTGGTGGCACGAGCCCGCTGGTGACGTGGCGCGAGGGCGATTCGACCTTCAAGCTGACGTGGCCGGGTGTGCTGCCTGCGCCACGGATCGACGGTGACACGGCCATCTATGACGACGTGCTGCCGGATGTGAATCTGCATGTCACCGCTGGTCGGTCTGGCTTCCGGCATGTTCTCGAGGTGTTGACGCCCGAGGCGGCAGCTAATCCGGCGGTGCGGCAGATCCGCTACGGGCTCGGCGGGACTATGCGGCCTACGCGTACTGCCGACGGTGGGCTGAATTTGGCGGATGCGGCCGGCACGGTGCTCGTGCAGGCATCCCCGGCGGTGATGTGGGACTCCTCGATCTCGCCAGATGCGATCCAGCCCGCTCCGCTGCCCACGTCTCAGAAGGCTACGGCCACCACTTTTGGAAGTGACGCGACGAGCGTGGGGGACGGCGGCGGTGGCTCGCTGGACGTGACGGACCTGGTCTCGAACGCGCAGCGCCCGGGTGAGTTGGCGTCGTCGGCTCAGGTCGGGGTGGCGGTGTCCGGGGATGATCTGGTGTTGACGCCGGATGCGCAGATGCTTTCGGCGCCTTCTTCGGCGTTCCCCCTGTTCATCGATCCCGCGTTCAACCGGGGGCGGTCGCAGTGGGCATACGCGACGAGCAACGGTGAGAACAACGACACGACCACGGCCCGTGTCGGTCTCAACCCCGAGACGGGTGCCCGGTACCGGTCGTATTTCAGCTTCAACACCTCAGCCATCAGTGACACGACCGTCCTGACGGCGGAGATCCAGATGAAGCTCGACCACTCTTACTCGTGCGACCCCACGTGGGTACACCTGTACCGGACGCCAACCTGGTCCACGACCAGCGGCCGGATCAGCTGGACGACAGCGCCCTTGGGCTCGGCGGCCACCTGGCTGGATTCATGGGAGGGAAACGCCAACCAGGCCGGCGGTTGCGGAGCAACTCAGCAGAACGCGGACGCGGTGTTCGAGGGTTCGTCGCTGCTCACCGATCTTCAATCGCAGGTGCAGTCGACCAGTTCGTACTGGGTGGGGCTGTGCGCCTGCAACCCGGATAACCAGTACGAGACGGACCAGCAGCGGTGGAAGAAGTTTTTCACCGACCAGACATACCTCATCGCCACCTACGACGTTGCTCCCGTCCCGCCGGTAGGTCTGGCCTTCACCACCACCACGGACTGTTACAAGCAGTGTGCATCTCCGGCGGTATTGCGGAGTTTCACCCCGACGCTGCAGGCGCAGGTGCAGGACCGGTTCGGCGGCGTGCTGGAAACGGCGTTCGAGATCCGCACGTCGGCAAGCCTCACCGGGACGATCGCGGTCAGCAGCACCACGATGCCTCGCGCGTTCGTGACGACGGTCGGCAACGCCACCGGTATCGCGACCTCGAAGGTGCCATCAGGGTCCCTGGTGGCCGGGGTTACCTATTACTGGCACGCGACGAGCAAGGACGAGGCGGGCCTGTGGAGCGGCTGGGGGTCTTGGTACAGCTTCAGCATCGACAACACCCCACCGACCCTGTCATCGGTGGTCTCGGCCGAGTACCCGTCCAGGGCTTGGGGCGCCACGGTAGGCGCCCCGGGAACGTTCGCCTTCACCGCCTCCGGCGCTAATGAATACGTGTGGAGTGTCGACGGCGGCAACGCCACGACCACCGCGTCGACGACGGCCACGTACACGCCGGCGACCGACATGGTGCACACCATGCGGGTGCAGGCCAAGGACAACGCGGGCAACATCAGCGGGGCCCTCGACTACCAGTTCTGGGTGTCACCGGTACCCAACGCCTACTCCCTGTGGACCTTCGATGAGGCTGACCCGTCGAAGACGGCGGCCGACACCGGTAGCGGATTCACCGCTCAGAGCCCTGGCGCACTCGGAGGAGGCGCCCACTTCGTGGCAGGGAAGCTGAACAACGCGGTTCGTCTCACCGGCGCGACGGGAGACGAGGTCAAGACGAGCGGCCCGGTGCTGGACACGACGAAGAGTTTCACCGTGATGGCCTGGGTCCGTCCCACCGACCTCAACGGCCAGTCGGTACAGACCATCTTGGGGCAGGACGGGGCCACCGCATCGCGTTTCCAGCTCCAGTTCCGCCAGGACGCCAACGGCGGTGCGGGCGGCTGGTGCTTCTCCATCGCAGGTGATAACACCGGCGGCAGCAGAGCCGTCGCGTGCGCCGGCCAGACGGTCGGCAAGCCGACGAACAACGACTGGGTGCACGTAGCCGGCCGATACGACCAGGTCACCGGCAAGATGCGCGTCTACGTCATGGGCGACCCCAACAGCTGCGCCGGCGAGGTCAGCGAGGCGACCGCCCCGGCGTCCTGGTCGGCCATCGGCCCGTTCGTGATCGGTCGCGCCCTCAGCGTGAGCGCCGGGCTGGCGTACTGGCGAGGTGACATCGACGACGCGCGTGCCTACCAGCGGGTGCTGTCCGACACCGAAATCTGCCAGCAGGCATCGCAATGACACGGCTTGAGGTAGCGGGCCGTAACAACTGCCAGCCCGCTGCCGCGCGGTGGGCGCTCACAGAACGAGGCGACAACACAGGCGGGCACACCACCCTGTGCAGCACTTGTAGCAGCAACGCGAACGTCATGAATTTCTACCTGCGCGTGGGGAGCGTCTGGTGAGCAGAAGAACCCGTCCGAGTTCCTTGAAGCTGTTTAGCCGTCGTGTCGGGCGGTCGGTGCTGCTGGCCGGCGGCCTGTCAGTGGCCTTGGTAGCCAGCGGACTCGGGCAGCCGCTGCAACGCGCCGAAGCCGCCCCGAAGTGGAAGCCACCGACGCCCAAGGAAGCCGCCGGCGTGGTGGTCGCCAAGGCCAAGCCGGGAACGAGCCACTCCACCCACGCGTCGTCCCGGGTAGTGACCGCCCCTAAGAAGATCGCGTGGCCCGAGGGTGCCGGCATCGCGGACCTCCGCAAGGCGCAGGCGGCCGCGGCGAAGGCGGCCAGCACGCGCGCGGGTCTGACCGGGCCCGTCCGCGCCCGCGCGGGCACCCTGCCAGTGACCATCTCCGCATCCGCAGGCGAAAGCGGCAAGAGTGCGGCGGAGTCCGTCGCCGCGGTCAAGGTCACCGCACACGACCGGGCGACCACAGACAAGCTGCGGGTGCAAGGTGTGCTGCTGTCGGTCAGCCGCGCCGACGCCGACCCGAAGCTCGGGCGTGCCGCCCTGGAGCTGGATTACGCCGGGTTCGCCGACGCCTATGGCGGTGACTGGGCGTCCCGCCTGCGGCTGGTCGAGTTGCCGGCATGCGCGCTGACCACACCCGAGGTCCCCGCCTGCCAGAAGCGCACCAGCCTGGCCACGACCAACGACACACCTGAGCGCACGCTCACCGCCACCGTCGCCCTCACCGCCAGCACTCCCATGCTGCTCGCCGTCGAGGCCGGCGCGTCCGGCGACAGCGGCGACTACACCGCGACCAGCCTGTCACCGGCAGGGCAGTGGCAGGTGTCGACCCAGACCGGCGACTTCTCCTGGTCCTACCCGCTGCGCATGCCGCCCGCACTCGGCGGACCCGCCCCGAGCGTCAGCTTCTCCTACTCCTCGGGCAGCATCGACGGCAAGACCGCTCTGACGAACAACCAGGGCTCCTGGATCGGTGACGGCTGGAATTCCTGGCCCGGGTTCATCGAACGCAAATACCAGTCCTGCGCCGACGACAACCCCGACCACAAAACCGGTGACCAGTGCTGGTTCACCGACAACGCCACCCTCTCCCTGAACGGCCACGCCGGCGAACTGATCAAGGACGGATCCGTCTGGCGGCTGCGCAACGACGACGGCACCAAAATCGAGAAGCTCGCCAGCTCCGCCCGCGACAACGGCGACAACGACAACGAGTACTGGAAGGTAACCACCACCGACGGGGTCCAGTACTTCTTCGGCTACCACAAACTGCCCGGCTGGGCCAGCGGCAACGCGGTCACCGACTCGGTGTGGACGGTGCCGGTCAACAGCAACAACAGCAACGAACCCTGCTACAACGCCACCTTCGCCAACGCCTTCTGCAATGAGGCGTGGCGGTGGAACCTCGACTACGTCGTAGACCCGAACTCCAACACCATGGCCTACTTCTACGGCAAGGAGACCGGCGCCTACGGCCGCGACAACGACCCCGCCAAGCGCACCACCTACGACCGCGGCGGGTACCTCAAGCGCATCGAGTACGGCATGCGCGAGAACGCCGAGTACGCCCAGGCCGCGCCGCTGCGGGTCGTGTTCGACACCGCCGAGCGGTGCCTGACCGGTTGCTGGACCGGCACCGCATGGACCTCAGACCCGGTGAAGGCCCAGTGGTTCGACACTCCGTGGGACCAGTTCTGCAAGGCCGGTGACCAGTGCACCGAGCAGGGCGCGCCGACCTTCTGGACCGCCCGCCGCCTCACCAAGGTCACCACCCAGGTCCGCAACGGCACCACCAGCTACGCCGACGTCGAGTCCTGGTCGCTGCGGCAGGAGTTCATCAACGCCGGCACCGGCGAATCCACCCCGATGTGGCTGCGCGGCATCACCCGCACCGGCCACGTCACCACCGCCGGCGGCGCCGCCGTCTCCGACCCGGAAATCACCTTCGACACCGGCTCCCAGCCACTGCCCAACCGCGTCGACGGCCCCGCCGACCAGCGCTCCGCCCTCAACCGGTGGCGGATCAAGACCGTCCACACCGAAACCGGCGGCGACATCATCGTCAGCTACTCCGGAGCCGACTGCACCCGCGACACCCTCCCCACCCCGGCCAGCAACACCAAACGGTGCATGCCCTCCTACTACGCCCCCGGCGGGCAGCAACTAAGTCTGGACTGGTTCCACAAGTACGTCGTCACCCGCATCGACCTCGACGACACCGTCACCAACCAGACCCCCGAGGTCACCCAGTACGACTACGACACCCCCGCCTGGGCCTACAACAACGACGAACTGACCAAGGACAAGTACCGCACCTGGAGCGACTGGCGCGGCTACGGCAAAGTCACCGTCCGACACGGCGACCCCGCCGGCCAGCAAACCGCTGTCGAGCACCGCTACCTGCGAGGGTTGGACGGGGACAAGGCCGCCAGCGGCGTCAAAGACGTGTGGGCCAGCGACTCCTGGGGCGGCACCATCGAAGACCACGAAGCCCTACAAGGCTTCGAACTACAGACCATCACCTACAACGGCGTCGGGGGCGCCGAAATCTCCTCCACCCGCAACGACCCTTGGATCAACGGCCCCACCGCAACCCGCAGCCGCGACGGAATCACCACTCGGGCGTGGATGACCAACACCGACATCGCCCGCACCCGCACCGCCCTCTCCGCCGGCGGCTACCGCTACACCAAGACCATCACCAGCTTCAACCCCGACGGTCTGCCCACCAATGTTGAGGACCAGGGCGACGAGTCAGTCACGACCGACGACACCTGCACCCGTACCACCTACGTCCGCAACGACGACAGCACCAACGACGGCGTATGGATGCTCGATCGCATCGCCCAGTCGGAAACGCTGTCGGTTCGCTGCACCGGCGCGCCGAGCCCCGCGGATCCCACAACCGTGCTCAAGCGGTCGCGCTCGTTCTACGACACCTATGTCGACGACAGCTCCTTCGGACGGACGCCTACTCGCGGCAACGTCGTTCGCACCGAGGAACTTGACTCGTTTAACGGCAGCACCCCTGTGTACACCCGCACAGCGACCACCGTTTACGACGCCAACGGCCGAGTCACGTCGATAACAGATCCCCGGGGCTACTCCACTACCACCGACTACACCACTGCCAACGGCGGATTGGTCACGAAGACAGAGGTGACCAACCCGAAGCAGCACACCGTCACAACCATCGCGGAGCCAGCCTGGGGAGCGCCGGTGAAGGTGACCGACGCCAACGGCGCGGTCACCGACCTCACCTACGACGGACTCGGCCGGCTCACTAACACCTGGGCTCCCGGCCGTGACAGCGCCGCACAGACGCCCAGCATGAAGTTCACCTACAAGATGCGCAAAAGCGGTGCGCCGACCGCAGTCGTCAGCGAAACGCTGCTACCGACAGGGACGGCGTATCGGAAGTCGGTGAACCTCTACGACGGATTCCTGCGGCTGCGACAGACCCAGTTGCAAGCAACCGGCGGCGGACGGACGATCACCGACACACTGACCAACAGCCTCGGCGCAACCGACTGGACGTCAGCCCCCTACTACGACGTCACCAACAGCGCCGTCGATGACGGCGCTCTCGGACGCCCCCAAGGTCAGATCCCGTCGATCACCCAGTACGGCTACGACGGTGCCGGACGGCAGACCGCGCAAATCCTCCTCGCCAATGGCGCGGAGAAGTGGCGCACCACCACCACCTACGGAGGCGACCGGGTCCACAGCACCCCACCCACCGGCGGCACCGCCACCACCACCATCAACGACGCCCAAGGTCGCACCGTCGTTCTCCGCCAGTACAAGAACCCCGCGGATGTCGGCAGCGACGACACCACCAAGTTCGATAAGACCACCTACAGCTACACCCTGCTTGGCCAGCTCAAATCGGTCACCGACGTCACTGGTTCAAACGTCTGGTCCTACAGCTATGATCTTCGGGGTCGGAAAACCCAGACCAAGGATCCTGACCGGGGAACCACCGACACCACCTATGACGCCGCAGGCAACGTCGCCACCACCACAAGCCAGTTCAACACCGGCACAGCCGTCCTCGCCTACACCTACGACGAACTCGGCCGCAAGACGACGGTCCGCGACGACAGCGCCACAGGCCCTATCCGGGCCAAGTGGGAGTACGACACCCTTGCCTACGGCAAGGGCAAACTCACCTCCTCCACCCGCTACGCCGGTGGCAACGCCTACACCAGCCAGATCGACGCCTACGACCAGTACGGCCGCCCCACATCCACATCCGTCGTGCTGCCGGCGGCGGAGTCGAATCTGTGCGCTGCCGCGACGCCGAACACATGTACTTACACCACTACGAGCAGCTACCGCGCGAATGGTCAGCCGTACCAGGTCACCATGCCTGCCGCCGCCGACCTCACCTCGGAGAAGTTGACTGTCGGGTACACCGACGTTGGCGATCCCGGCGGCCTACTGTCGGCGGCGCAGATCTACGTCTATGACGTCACCTACGACAAGCTCGGGCAGCTCACTCAACGTCAGCTTGGCGCGTTCGGGTCCCGTGTCGTTATCAATTCGACGATCGATGAGCCAACCCGGCGGGTCAAGAGTGTCAATGTTGTGCCGGAACTGAAAGCAGAAGCGGCGAACTACAATTACACCTACGACAGAGCTGGCAACGTAACCGAAATCCACGACACCCCCAACGGCGGTGTCGCCGACCACCAGTGCTACACCCTTGACTACCTGAGCCGCACGACCGAGGCATGGACCCCGGAAAGCGGCAGCTGCACCACCAAGCCCACCGCGTGGAGCCAGATCGACGGATCCGCCTACCCCTACTGGCACACCTGGACCCTCAACCCCGACGGCAACCGCAAGACCGAACTCCGCCATGGAGCCACCAACACCACATACACGTACAGCTATCCGACGCCAGGATCCGCCCGGCCACACGCTGTCAGCAGCGTCACCGCCACTGGCGGAGCTGCATGGACACGCGGCTACACCTACGACAACGCTGGCAACACCAAGACCCGGCCTACCACCAGCGGCACCACCCAGACTCTCAACTGGGACCGCGAAGGAAGCCTCGACAGCACCACCGGCGCCACGACGAGCAGCTACATCTACGACGCCGACGGCAACCGACTCGTCCGCACCGACGCCACCGGCAAAACCCTCTACCTCGGCGGTGGCACCGAAGTTCGCTACACCACCAGCGGCGCCACGAAGAAGGCCACCCGCTACTACACCCACGCCGGCCAAACCATCGCCGTACGCACCGCCGCCGGCCTCAACTGGATTACCAGCGACCACCACGGCACCGCCGAACTGACCATTAACGCCTCCACCCTCGCCGTCGCCAAACGCCGCAACCTGCCTTTCGGGGAGCAGCGCGGCGCTACCACCGGCACTTGGGCCACCGGCATGGACAAGGGCTTCGTCGGCGGAACCCAGGACCCTACTGGCCTGACTCACCTCGGTGCCCGAGAATACGACCCCGCCATCGGACGTTTCATCAGCGTCGACCCGATCATGGACATGACTGACTCCCAACAATGGAACGGCTACACCTACGCCCACCACAATCCGGCAACGTCAAGCGATCCCTCCGGACTCATTGACACGGACTGCCTCACCTTTGCAAGTTGCCCCGACTATCAAATGGGCAACGAAAAAGGCAATCGCGAGAACAAGGCAAAGGACAGCAAAGGTTGCTGGCCGCGCTGTAACGGATTTAAGAGCCTGGCTAAGCTGCCCAACGCGGGGCCCGCGCCTGCTCCCAAGTGCGGCGCGCCGACTTGGGAGTATTGCCATGCGCCAGGTACGCGACGTGAGACGCCAATGGATCTCGGATGGCGGTTCGCAGCCGGCGAAGGGTGGGTTTATAACCCGAGTACAGACTGGCCGTGCGGTGCCCTGACTCCGTGTGTCGATATGCAATTCTTCCGAGAGGGCGACTTGATGACCGAGTTGCTGAGGAGATCTGAAAGCTTCGCCGTGGTAATGCTGGAAATTTCCCGGCAGATCGCTGCAGGTGAGGCTGGAGGGGTTGCCGACTTCCATTACAAGTCGATGCCACCGGAGGAGCGTCAACTGCACTTCCGTGCAGATGCCGCGAGCGTCTTGTCGCAGGGGAAGCTGGGCGGCGATCTCGTTGACGCCTTCCTTGGATCATACGACGTAGATTATAAGATAATAGGAACTGATTCAGGCGGACGTAGGGTTATCGAGATTCATGTCCAGAATGCGACGACGCTTAGTTCAGGCACCACAAATCCATTCGGGAAGCAGTATCCTGGGGATGGTCACGCCGGATCAGGGGCGGACTCGTCTCCGGGGGAGCACTACCAGGTGCAGAGCTTCAGATTCAGGGTTACGGGCTAGCTCGGCCGAATTAGCCTAGAGACGAGTTGTATCTTGGGCCGACGGGTGCTGAAGTCCGCACCCGTCGGCCGATCTGGAGGTGTCGCTCGCGCGTGGTCTATCGTACAATGCCTTGGTGATGGAAGGTTTTTTTTGGCTAGTCGGGCTAATTCTATGCCCCGGGATTGGCTTGCTGCTAATCTGCATCGTTGTGGCGGCCTGGGCAAACTGGTCCAAACCGGGGAGTGGTGGCCGGTGATTGGGTCACAATCCAATCGCCGGGCCAGCGAGCAGCACCACGTATGCCTGACCGTACGCCCGGTTCAGACGCTCGGTGGCCTAAGGGACGTCTCGTAACCCCGATGTCCGTCTGATGGGGACGATCATCGAGGATGCCTGGGTGCAGGTGATCTCCTCAGCCCGGCCGGAGTGGATCTTCCCGTTCACCGGGCTGCAGCCCGCCCAGTTCCGCCGGCTGGTCCGGCTGGTCGCCGAACGTGGCGGGGACGCCATCGCTGACGGCCGGCCGGGCCGGCAGTGGGCCCTCGACCTGCCCGACCGGGTGCTGCTGGTCGCCGCGTACTGGCGGACCAACCTGACGATGCGGCAGATCGGGCCGCTGTTCGGGGTGTCGCACTCCGCCGCGCACCGGGTCATCGACACCCTCGGCCCGCTGCTGGCCCTGGCCCCGGTCCGTCGGCGCCCGGTCGATCAGATCGCGATCGTCGACGGCACGCTGATCCCGACCCGGGATCACCGGCTGGCCGTGCCGAGCAAGAACTACCGCTACTCGACCAATCTGCAGGTCGCCATCGATGCGAGCACCCGCCTGGTCATCGCCGTCGGCGACCCGCAGCCAGGCAATCGGAACGACACGATCGTCTACCGCACCTCGGGCATCGACCAGAAGCTGAACGGGCGGCCGGTCATGGCCGACGGCGGCTACCGCGGCAACCCCGGCGTGATCATCCCGTACCGCAGAAACCGCGACGGCAGCCCACTGCCGGACTGGAAGCAGGAGCTCAACGCTCAGCACCGCACCGTCCGCGCCCAGGTCGAACACGCCCTGGCCAGGCTGAAGTGCTGGAAGATCTTGCGCGACTACCGCCGCGCTGCGAGCACATTGACCGACACCGCTTCAGCCATCGCCCATCTCCACAACATCGCCCTCGTCGGGTGAGCACCGACCCGGTCACGGGCAACGCCTTCACCGAGTTACGAGACGGCCCTTAGGCTGGCGATTTGGCTGAATTCCTGGCGGATGAGAGCGGAACTCCGCCTTAGTCTTCGGACCTCCGCCGTCCACGTTGCCGTCTTCGCCGATCGAAGCCGGCTCCTTCAGGTGAATTTCGGACCGACCATCGACGTACTCGCGATGGAGGCGTTGATCCGGCGGGCGCTCGGCGAGCCACGTCGATCATCGCGGGTGACAGGTCGATGCCGAACGCGTCCAGGCCGATGCTGTACAGGTGGGCTGTGATCCTGCCGGGGCCGCAGCCGACGTCGGCGACGGCCCGTTTCCTTGGGAGTGGATCAGTTCGGCGAAGAGAGCGAGGATGCCCCGCTGAAATGGTTCGCGGGCGAGAGCGTCGCGGAGCAGGTCGGCGTAGCTGGTCGCCACGGTGTCGTAGGAGGTCCGGGTGTCGTCGAGCTAACCGGGAACGCGCATGCGGTGAGCCGCTGGTTGACCTCCGCGAACTCAGCCTCGAACTTAATCGAGCCGCAGAGCGTGATGACCTTCGCCTCACCCTCGGCTGACTGCGGCGCCTGCTGGTCCTCCATGAGGTTCATGATCGGCGAACGGGCAGGACAAGTCTATCGCCGCCCCCTGGACGTCCGCTCACGCCGCCGTCAAGGCGTGTTGACCGTCAAGGACGGCTGGCGATCCTGATGCACGTGGAGGGGTCTACCCCGTTCGGTCGGGGCCGGCGAACTATCGAGCAGGGCGCCCAATCGAGCGGCGGATTCGTCGGTCAGACGATAGACGCCCTGGAGGCTGACGGAGCGTTCGAGGCGACCGTCGACGACGTACTTCAAGGTGCGCTGTTCTCCGCGCCGGTTGCGCCAGGTCAGCGCGCCGAGCAGGTCGCCGGGAACGGCGACGTCGAAGCGGATCGGTGTCGCCTCGACATGCACCGGGCTCGCCCCGCATCCGCCGGCGCCGAGCATCGTCCAGTCGTCATGACCCGGATAGGCCGGGTCGCGCCACGTTGCTGGAGCAGCGCCGCAACAGGCGCGCCGCTGCTTGTCGACGACCCGGAGACGGCTCACCACGTAGACCACGCATCGGTTGACATGCAGCGCGAAGACATCGTCGCCGACACCGACGCTGGTCCAGCTGGGCAGAGACTGGTGCACCCCGCTGAACGCCACCGGCGGCCGCTGGCCGACGCAGTGCCTGCGCAGCTCCCGGCAGACGTCATGGGTCCACAAGGTGGTGAAGGCAGCCGACATGGCCGTGATCATAAGAGCGACGACCGACAGTCTCGGCCCAGCCCGTGGGGTGCGTTGATGAACCGAGCCGGCATCCGGATCTGCCGCCTGAGCACGTGCGACCCCCTACCAACTAGAGGTGGTCGCAATACGGAGAGCAACGACGGCCAAGGGCGTGGCGCAGGTCGCGCAGAAGAGTGCCCAGGCGCTCGGCCTCCTCGGTCGTGGGCGGAGTGATGGCTGCCCGGGCCGCGATGTGCTCTCCGGCCTCGTACAGCGCGACGTGCAGATCTTCCGCGGTGGTGCGGTCGAGCCGCAGAACAACGTCATGTCGCATGGCAGACCCTAATCGCACGTCTCGCGGCACCGGTTGGGCAAGGTCGGGTGCGCGGATCTGCCGCTGATAAGGCGCGGCATACCGGAGCATGTCGGGTTGACAACCGGGCCGTGGGAGCGGATCGGGAGCAACTGAGCCCATCGGTCGCTGACCGGGCGTCGGCGTCAGCCAGGACGTTTCGGGCAAGCGGCCACGGTGTCTGACGAACGACGTGCAGGACGGTCCGACGCAGCCTGGACGCAGCAGCCCGGTCGCGAGCCCCTGATCGGGGGAGCAGGTTGGGAGCAGCAGGGTGCACTGAACGGCCCTGAACCGCACCGAACGGCAGCTGATCGCACCCAACTGCACCCGCCCCTGCCTGCGGCTTCGCGTTTTCGCAGGTCAGAGTCGGTGCAGCGTCCTGCTTCACACCGGAGTGCTCAGCCAATTTGAGCAGCAGTCGACCGCAATCTATGTCCCTGACAGGGGAGTATGCGCAGGTCAGAGCGGTAAGGAGCCGCTGAGTGCCTTGGCCTTGCAAGTGGGGAGCAGATTGGGTGCAGGTTGGCGAAGTGGTCACCGCGCCCGAAGTGCTCACCGAGGCCGGGCAGAGCGGAGGGCTCTGACCTGCGATGATGCGGGCGAGCGGTCCGGCGTGACCTCCCAGAGAACACCGAAGTGGTCAGGGTTCGCTGCGCCCCGCCTGGCTGATGCCGGCGGTCGTTTCAGGGTTCGCTGACGACGGTTAAGAAGATCTTGCGCATTGACGCGCGGCTCTGGGTTTCGCCGCCCTGGTGTCGGTATGGATCCCGGGAGCTGAGACTCGAATCCCACCGGTAGCCCTCTGACCAGGCCTTCCTGTTCGGTGACCTCTTCGGCGGCCCCGAAGTCTTCAACACCCGCAGCTCTCGCTGGCCGGCCGGGCGAGACTCTACGACAGGTGGTGTCCGAGTTTGGTCGTGGGCGCGCGGCCCGCTTGGTTGGTGGGGTACGGAGCGTGTCGACTGTGTCCGGTTCGCGAGGTTGAATGATCGTTTGCGCTCACCATTTGTGATCTTCTATTGACCGCTCTTCCGGGGCTGGCTAGGTTTCGCTCACTCTTGATCGCATGGGGACGGGGGAGGGCGGTCGTGGACCAAGAGGTCGCTTCGTCGCGGGTTATCGCGGCTACGAGGTGGATGCTGCGTCGGGGTTCGCTTGCTGCGACTGTGTTGTTGACAGTGACTCTGTTGCCGTTCGTGCCTGCTTACGCTGCGCCGTCTCGCGCGGCGACCGCGGCGAGGGACCGCTCGGTTCCGGTCTCGCGGGTGGCTTCGCGTAAGCCGGTGGTGTCGCAGTCCAGTACGCAGCAGTGGAAGCCCTCACCAGGGCGGGTCACGTCTGGCGGTACGGCGGACCTTGAGGTCGCTTCTGCGTCTTCGGCTGCCAATCGGCGGCGGGTAGACGTGGGGGCCTGCCGGTTTCGGTCGTGGCGGACGGGTTGGCTCCGGCTCCGCGCGGTGTGCACGTGCAGGTGTTCGAGCAGGGGCAGGCAGACAAGGCAGGGGCTGCGGCGATCGTTCGGGTCGCGGCCCGTGATTCGGCGGCAGCTCGTGCCCGCACCCGCGTAGAGATTGATCATTCGGGGCTGACGGGTCTGTATGGCGCGGCGTGGGCGTCGCGGGGTTTGCACCTGGTGGCATTACAGGGTTGCCTAACCGACGCGACCGGCGACTTGACCTGCCGGCAGGCAACACCATTGTCGACACGTCACGACCGGGCAGGGCAGGTGGTGTCTGCCGCGGTGGACGTGCCGGCACGCAGCGCGCTGAGCCCGGAATCGCCCGAGGTGCAGCCGCTGGACGGGGCGATGGTGGCTCTGGTGGCGGGGGCCGCGGGCCAGACCGGCACCTTCCTGAAGACGTCGCTGAGCAGCTCGGCGAACTGGGCTGCAGGCGGCCAGGCGGGTGACTTTTCCTGGTCATATGACATGGAGGCGCCCGAGTCCGCGGGTGGGTTGGACCCTGAGATCAGCTTGAGTTACTCCTCCGGGCGAGTCGATGGGCAGACCAACGGCGAGAACACGCAGACGTCGTGGATCGGTGAAGGTTGGGACTACCACCCCGGGTACATCGAGCGGTCCTACCGGACGTGCAAGGAAGACCTGGCGAACGCACCCGCCTACACGAACGCCACGGGCGACCTGTGCTGGCGCGACTACAACGCCACCCTGATGTTGGACGGCAAGTCCACCGACCTCGTCCTCGACGACACGACCAAGACGTGGCGGTTGGCCGACGACGACGGCTCCAAGATCGAGTATTTGACGGGTGGCACCAGCAGCACCCGGAACTGGAACAATGAGCGGTGGCGGCTGACCACCCCCGATGGCACCCGCTACACGTTCGGCGCGAACTGGGTCGACAACCGGGAAACGTTCTCCGTCCAGGGCGTACCGGTGTTCTCCAACCACGCCAGCGATCCCTGCTACAAGACGGGCGGGTTCGCGGGGTCATGGTGTGCGACGGGATACCGATGGAACCTCGACCTCGTCGAGGACACCAGCGGCAACGTGATGTCGTACTTCTATTCCAAGGAGTACAACAAGGCCACGCTGGCGGGTAATGGCAGTGCCCTAGCCACCTACGACCGTGCCGCGACCCTGTCGCGGATCGAATATGGCTCGCGCGGCTTCCCCCAGCCGACCACGGCGCCGATGCAGATTGTCTTCTCGACCGCGCCTCGCTGCCTGTCGTCCTGCGGCACGGAAGCGAGCCCGACGAAGGCGAACTGGCCAGAAACGCCGTGGGACCTCACCTGCTCGGCCGCTCCGTGTACGGTCTCCGGTCCGACGTTCTGGACGGCGCGGCGGCTGCAGTTCATCACCGCGCAGGTCCGCCGCGGCACGGGCTATGTCGATGTCGACAAGTGGGAGCTTGTGCACCAGTTCCCGTCCACGGGTGAAGACCCTGCGCTGACCTCGCCCGCGCTGTGGCTTGCCAGGATCCGCCGCACCGGGGGCGACGGCACAACCACGCAGACTCTCCCGGATGTCACGTTCGGTGGCACCCGGTACGCCAACCGCACCGACCACAACGTCAGCGCGGGAGTACCAGTCACGAACAAGTACCGGGTCACTGCCGTCGGGGATGAGACCGGCGGTGAGCTGCTCGTGACCTACGAGGGCTCCGACTGCACCGTCACCTCCGTTCCCGCAGACCCGGCGCAGAACACCAAACGCTGCTTCCCGCAGTACTACACCCCTCCGGACAACGTTGGCGGCTGGTCGTGGTGGAACAAGTACCGTGTCACGCAGGTGGTCGAGCGGGACAACGTCGGCGGATCACCCAACGTGACCACCGCCTACGCCTACGCGACCACCGCGACCGTGAATTCCGTGACGGTCGGGTCGGCAACGAACGTGCTCTGGCACCACAACGACAACGCCTGGGCATCGCCCTTGGAGAAGCGCAGCTGGTCGGAGTTCCGTGGCTGGCCCATCGTCACCGTCACCAAGGGCGCCAGCGGCGAAACCCAATCCCAGTCGATGTACGTGTACTTCCGTGGCATGTACGGCGACCGCACCGACGCCGGCGAGAACACGCGCACAGCGACTGTGGTGGCCTCTGACAACTGGTCGCTTACCGACTTCAACTCCTACGCCGGATTGCTGCGCGAACGTATCGACTTCGCCAGCCCAGGCGGACAGCCCGTGCTGCGCCAGATTTACGGCCCCTGGCAGGGTTTGACTGCCAAACGAGTCGAGCCTGTTGCGTACGCGCAGCCGACCACCTTCCAGGCGTTTTTCGCCCAGCAGCGGGTCTTCCAAACTCACGAGTGGATCGCCGCCACCGGCACGTGGCGCAGCTCCGAGGTGTACCACCGGTTCGACACCACCTACGGCACGCCCACCAGCACTACCGACAACGGCGACACCTCCGTTACGGGCGACGAAACGTGCACCACCTACACGTATGCCCGCAACACCACGCCCGGCTTCTGGCTGACCGAACTGCCCGCTGAGGAAACCACCACCGACTGCACCGCCAATCCCGCGCCGGCGAACATCCTGGCCGGGACCCGTACCTACTACGACGGCACCACCACCGTCGGCGCCGCCCCCACCAAGGGCCTGGAGACCCGCGTCGACGAGCTGGCCTCCTACACCTCCACCACCCCGAACTGGATCACCACCGAAACGACCACCTACGACGTCCACGGCCGGGTGAAGACCAGCGCTGACGGCCTCAACCAAACGACCAGGTTCGACTACGTGCCCGCCACCGGCAGCCCGGTCACCGGCGTAACCGAAACCAACCCCGCCGGGCACGCCACCACGGACACCCTCGACCTTCGCGGACAGCCCACGTCATCCGTCGACGCGAACACCAAGACCACCACGGCTCAGTACGACCCCCTTGGCCGGCTCACCAAGGTCTGGCACCCGGGCCGGACCACTGCCCAGACGCCGAACACCGAGTACGCCTACAGCGTCACCAAGACCGCACCCACAACCGTGCAGACCAAGACGCTTGGCCCGAACGGCAATCAGATCAGCTCATACGAGATCTACGACGGGCACCTGCGCCTGCGGCAAACCCAGACCACCGCCCCCGACGGCAAGCGCGTCATCAGCGACACTCGCTACAACACCCGTGGTCTGGAAGCGGCCGAGTCCGCGTTCTACAACAACGCCTCCGCCCCAGCCGGGACTCTCGTCGCCTTCGCCGACGCTGACGTCAGCACCCAACGCCGTTACACCTACGACGGTCTTGAGCGCCCCGCCGGCGACGCCGTCTGGGCACAGAACGTCAAGAAGTGGGAGACGCTCGTCGCGTACGACGGCAACCGCGTTGACGTCACCCCGCCGGCCGGCGGCACCCCCGTCACGCTGATCAAGGATGCGCAGGGCAACACCACCGCCAAACGGCAATACCACGGCAGCAGCCCGAGCGGCACCTTCGATGAAACCACCTACGGCTACGACCGGCTCGACCGGCTGACCTCGGTCACCGACGCCGCCGGCAACACCTGGACCCACACATACGACCGGCTCGACCGACTCGTGGCCAGCACCGACCCCGACTCCGGCGACTCGTCCTACACCTACGACAACGCCGACCAACTCACCACCACCACCGACGGCCGCGGTGAAATCCTCTACCGCGCCTACGACGCCCTCGGTCGTCCCACCGAACTGCGCGACGACAACGCCACCGGCACTCTGCGCGCTAGCTGGACCTACGACACCCTCGCCAAGGGCTACCCCGCCTCAGCCACCCGCCACGACACCTCCGGCGCCTACACCCAGCAGGTCACCGGCTACAACGACCTCTACCAGCCCACCGGGCAGACCACCGTCCTCCCCGGCAGCCAGGGCGCCCTCGCCGGCACCTACACCACTGGATACAGCTACCAGCCGGACGGGTCACTGGCCACTATCGACCTGCCCGCTAAGGGCGGCCTGTCCGCCGAAACCGTCACCAACACTTACACCGACCAGGGCTACCTCACCGGCGTCACCGGCCTGGACACCTACCTCGCCAGCGCCCAGTACTACTGGCACGGCGCCGTCAAACAACAACTCCTCGGATCCGGCACCACACGGGCCCGCTTCACCACCACCATCGACGACGCCACCGGCCGACTCACCGCCTACCAAGCCGAAACCGAGAACCAAACCACCCCCGGCAGCTGGGACGAGAAACTCACCGAGCAATACACCTACGACCCCGCCGGGGACATCATCGGCATCGCCGAAACCAACGCCAGCACCGTCGTCGCCAACCAGTGCTTCGGCTACGACTACCTCCAACGCCTCACCGAAGCCTGGACCACCACCGCCCCCACCTGCCAAAGCACCCCAAGCCAAGCCATCATCGGCGGCGCCGACTCGTATTGGCACAGCTACACCTACGGCAAGACCGGCAACCGCACCACCGACACCCGCCACACCGCCGACGGCGACGCCACCCGCACCTACGCCTACTCCAACCCGGGAGCCGCTCGTCCGCACGCCCTCAACGGCGTCACGACCAACGACGGCGGACCGGCCAGCAACTTCACTTACGACAACGGCGGATACCTCAAGACTCGGACCGCCACCGGCAAACCCGACCAAGAACTCAGCTACGACGCCGAAGGCCACCTCGCCCAACTCGTCAACGGCGCCGACACGCACACCTACATTTATGACGCCGCCGGCAACCGGCTGATTGCCGACAACCCGGGCACAGACAAGACCCTCTACCTCGGCGACACCGAGTACCACCTGAACCACACCACCGGACAGGTCGCCGGCACCCGCTACTACCCTGACGCTGTCCGCACACCGGATGGCCTGATCTGGACCGCCGCCAACCACCACGGCACCAACCAGGTCGCCATCAACAGCAGCACCCTCGCGACCACCCGCCGACGCCTCACCCCCTTCGGCGAAGACCGCGGAGCGCCCCCCAGCACCTGGCCCGACAACAAGGGCTTCGTCGGTGGAACCACCGACCCCACCGGCTACACCCACCTCGGCGCCCGCGAATACGACCCCACCACCGGTCGATTCCTTTCCATCGACCCCCTCGTCGACTACTACGACCCCCAACACCTCAACCCCTACGCCTACGCGGAAAACAGCCCCGTCACTCAAGCCGACCCCGACGGACTCGTCCCTTGCAAGGACTGCACTGGCGGCGGTGGCGGCGTTGCCGGCAGCGGGCGAGGAGGACTCAGGATTCCGTCGCGCGTCGGTGCCCGCGGCGGCGCATCCAGCGCACGGGGAGGCAGCTACCTCGGATCCTCTCCCAGAATGGAGGCCCGCCAGCTACAGCAAATGAAGCGGAACGCCCGCCAGCAGCAACTGCGACTCCGTGCGCGGGCATCACAGCCGAAGCCAACCAGGCCCAATCCCTCGCGAGGAAATCGGCCGGCCCCGGCCACGAAAATCAAGCCCAAGCCCAAGCCTTCCCCTCGGCTGAATCCGAAGCCGAAGCCGAAGCCGAAGCCGAAGCCGAAAGCGCCGAGCCGCACCACTCCGAAGAAGCGTACCTGCAATGGCTCCTGCGGCAACGGAAACTTGCGGCCAGGGGACAACCCTGATGCCGCAAAGGGAAGGGAGATTCACAACAGTCAAGAGTGGCAGGACCATCTAGATTCCATTGGCTATAGTAGGGGACGTCCTGTCACTCCGAGAGATATTCCTGACGGCTTTACCGATAATGGCTTTCCGGTCGAGCTGAAGCGGGATGGGCAGAGTGGCATCCGTAAGGGAACCCGGCAGCTTCGGAGGTACATGAATCAGATGGGCGTAGACTACGGAGAGGTTTGGGTCTGGAAGGTGGAGGTTGGTGGAAGCGTCACCTTCCGTCTCGCGGCCGTGCCAAAGAGTCCGTTCAGATGGTTCAAATGGTAGGTTGACGTGACAAGAAGCCTGACTCCCGTTGCTCTCTTAAAGGCGGCAATTGCCACCGAGGCGATACCGGCCTCTGCTCAAATATACAGGAAGGGCTACGCCTCTTGGTCAACGCCAGACTTTGAGTTGACAGCCGTGATCAGCGGTCAGCCAGGTGGTCAACTGGAGTGGCATCTTTTTGTGAATGACGCTCGACTGGGACCAGCGATGTCAGACTTTGGTGGAATGTCTGTCAGTGTGAGTTCGGCTGACGGTAACGCTATTCCCCGCAACGGCGTTGACATCAACTCCGAGGAGGCGGTGAGCTTTCTGCACAACGGAATTGGCGCCGCCAAGTCCTTCGTGCGGGACCGAGCAGACCTCGCCCGCCTCCTGGCGTCGCCAACAGATGTCCAGCGAGGCGAGCTGATGGCTTGGCTTCCAGCAGCCAATTACCCGGCGCGTCTTGTCAAGGCACTCTTCGTTGCTCGCGACGCGGAGCTATCCGAACTCATTTCGGAAATTGATCAGAAGTTGAAGGCCGGGAGCATCCTCTTGCCCGGGGGAGAAGAGCTGCAAATCCGTCCTTCGGCCCGGCGGTGGGCAAGGGAGTATGCAAAGAGGCTGGGAGTCGAGGTCCCAATAGGCTAGCCAGCCTGCATCCCGCCGATGATCGGACATCCGGATCTGCCGCTGATAAGGCGCGGCATTCCTGAGCGCGTCCGGTTGACGACTGGGCCGTGGGAGCGGGGCGGGAGCGACTGAGCCTGACGGTCGCTGGGCGGGCGTCGGCGTTAGCCAGTGCTGCTCGGGCAAGCGGCCACGATCTCTGACGAACGACCTGCAGGACGGTCCGTCTTAGCTTGGCCGCAGCAGCCGCGTGAGCCCGGGGTCGGGGAGCAGGTTGGGAGCAACAGGGTGCACTGAACGGCCCTCAACCACCGAACGGCACCGGACGGCACGCAACTGCACCCACCCCTGCCTGCGGCTTCGCGTTTTTGCAGGTCAGAGTGGGTGCGGCGTCCTGCTTCACACGGAGTGCTCAGCGGTTTTGCGCAGCAGTCGACAGCAATCTATGTGGCCTGGCAGGGGAGTATGCGCAGGTCACGGCGGTGTGGAGCCGCTCAATGGCCTGGCCTTGCAAGTGGGAGCAGATTGGGTGCAGGCTGGCGAAATGGTCGCCGCACCCGAAGGGCTCACCGACACCGGACAGGGACGACGGCTTTGACCTGTGGTGATGCGGGTGAGCGGTGCGGCGTGACCTCCCAGAGAAGACCGAAGTGGTCAGGGTTCGCTGCTCCCCGCCTGGCTGGTGCCGGCTGTCGGCTTGGGGCCGGCCAACGTCGATCACGAGGGCCATGCCGCATCGACGTACGGCTCTGGGCGCCGTCGTGATGGCGACGGTATGGATCCCGCGAGTTGAGACCCGAATCCCACCGGCAACCTCCTGGCCAGGGATTCCTGTCCGGTGACCTCTTCGGCGACAGCGAAGAGGTCGGACGGTTGGGGGTGGGCCTTGGCCGGCGTTGCCCGAGGCGCGGAGGGCCGTGTTCGATGGTTGCGTCGTTGTGCCGAGTCGCTGTGTACTTGACGGATGATCTAGCTTCCAGAGCTGGACGCCACCGGCAAGTACCCCTGGCCGCGCCGGCCCGGCCAGCGCAAGTTCGGCGTGTACGCCGACGACATGCCGGTCTTCGGCTGGCTGCGCCGGGGCGCGCCCGGTCAGGCCCGCTGCCTGGAGGCGCAGGTGATGGACTGGGCCGACGACGTCGCCTACTCGGTGCACGACGTCGAGGACGGCATCCACGGCGGCTATCTCCGGATCGGCCTGTTGGTCCAGGACGCTGCCGAGCGGGCCGCCCTCTGCGCCGACGTCGCCGCCGAATACTCCGCCGAGCCGGTCGACTACTTGGCGGCGGTGCTGGTCGACCTGCTCGCCGACCCGCTGCTGGCCCCGCTGGCCAGCTACGACGGCAGCCATCGGGCCCAGGCCGCGGTCAAAGACGACCACCGCCGTCCTGGTCGGACGGTTCGTCGCCGCCGTGGGTGGAGACGACCCGGCAACGCTCCGTTCCGGGCCCACTTCGCCGGTACGCCGCCGACCTGATCGTCCCCGGCCGATCCGTGCCGATTGCCCCTGCTCAAGGGGATCGCGCTGCGCTACGTCACGCGCCGGGCCGGTGCCGAGGACCGGTATGCCCGGCAGCGCGACGTGCGCGCCGACCTGGTGCACGCCCTGACCGTCCGTGCCCCGGACGCGCTCGATCCGATCTTCGGCCCGCTCTGGCGGGCCGCCCCGGACGACGCCGGCCGGCTGCGGGTCGTGATCGACCAGGTCGCCTCGTTGACCGATCCGGCCGCGGTCGCCTGGCATCGCAGGCTGGTCGGCGGCTGACCGGCCAGCGCCCTCGCGTGGAGGCACTCGCAGCGTCGCCCAGCACCACCGCGGGCGGACCGACCAGCGACCGAAGCGGGCACGATCCGGGCGGGATGGCTCCCCATTCGGGCAGCCGTTTGGCGATAGAAGTTGGCTTTTGCCCCGTCTCCACGGCCCGATCGGGCCGCCCATTCGGGCAAAGGCAGAGCGAACCGTCTCGGCTGTGAAGCTGGTCACAAGGTTCCGGGAATGTTAAAAATTGACCAGAGTAGGTGCCACCGGGAGCCGTGGGAGGTGCGGGATGGGCGCGGAGGAACGCCAGCAGCGGATCCTGGCCCTGGCCCGCAGTCGCGGCGACGTCGACGTTGGCGCGCTCGCGGCCGATCTCGCCGTCGCCCCCGAGACCATTCGCCGCGACCTGCGCCAGCTCGAGCAGCACGGGCTGGTCCGGCGGACGCACGGTGGGGCGTACCCGGTCGAGACCGCCCGGTTCGAGACCACCCTGGCCGTCCGGACCACCCGCCGGGTGCCGGAGAAGCGGCGGATCGCCGCCGCGGCCGTCGGGCTGCTCGGTGACGCCGAGACGGTCTTCATCGACGAGGGGTTCACCCCCCAGTTGATCGCCGAGGCGCTGCCGACCGGCCGCCCGCTGACCGTGGTTACCACCTCGCTGAGCACCGCGTCCGTGCTGGCCACCGGGAGCCCGGCCACGGTCCTGCTGCTCGGCGGCCGGGTCCGCGGCCGCACCCTGGCCACCGTCGACCACTGGGCGACCCGGATGCTGGCCGACTTCGTCATCGACCTGGCCTACATCGGAGCCAACGGGATCTCCCGGAAACACGGCCTGACCACCCCGGATCCGGCGGTCGCCGACGTCAAGGCGCAGGTGGTCCGGGTCGCCCGCCGGAAGGTCTTCGCCGGCGTGCACACGAAGTTCGGAGCGAGCAGCTTCTGTCGCTTCGCCGACGTCTCCGACGTCGAGACCATCGTCACGGACACCGCACTGCCGGTCTCCGAGGCGCACCGCTATTCGCTGCTCGGGCCCACCGTCCTGCGTACCTGACCCGCGCCCCTCACCCCGCCACGCCAACCGGTTCGACCAGTACTGGAGGTTTGCTGTGCCCAAAATGCTGAGAAGGAAGCGCCTGTTGGGCGTTGGGATGGCCATGGCGTTGGCCTGCTCCCTCATGGCGTGCTCGTCGGGAGCCGTCTCGGACAAGTCGACGGGGGCGCAGGGCGGTCCCGTGACGCTCAATCTGGCGACCGTGAACAACGGCCAGATGAAGGACATGGAGCAGCTCAAGGCCGAGTACGAGAAGGCCAACCCGGGAGTGAAGGTCAACTTCCAGGTCATGGAGGAGGGTGACCTGCGCAGCGCGGTTACCGCCGATGTGGCCAGCGGCGCCGGGCAGTACGACGTCGTGACCATCGGGGCCTACGAAACGCCGCAGTGGGGCGCCAATGGTTGGCTCCGGGACCTGACACCAGACCTGAAGTCGGACTCGTCGTACGACGTGGACGACATCCTGCCGCCCGTGCGGGATGCGTTGACCCATGACGGGAAGCTTTATGCCGTTCCCTTCTACGGCGAGTCGTCGATCCTGATGTACAACAAGGATGCCTTGGCCAAGGCCGGCGTGACGATGAGCAACAACCCGACCTGGCAGCAGGTGGCTGACGCGGCCAAGAAGGTCAACAGCAGCAACATGGCCGGCATCTGCATGCGCGGCAAGCCCGGCTGGGGAGACCTCTTCGCCCCGCTCACGACGGTTGTGCAGAGCTTCGGCGGGAACTGGTATGACAACCAGTGGAACGCCACGGTGAACACGCCGGAGTGGAAGAACGCGGTCACCTTCTACAAGACGATGCTGGACCAGTCCGGCGAGAAGGACCCGGTCTCCTACAGCTTCAACGAGTGCCTCACGGCGCTCAAGGAGGGTAAGGCGGCCATGTGGGCGGACGCCTCGGTCGCCGCGTCGATGCTCGAGGCATCCGACTCCCCGGTGAAGGGAAAGATGGGCTACGCCCATATGCCGGTCGACAAGACCAAGGAGTCCGGCTGGCTGTGGAGCTGGAACCTTGCCATCCCGAAGACGACCAAGCACAAGGACGCGGCCGTCAAGTTCGTCAAGTGGGCCACCAGCAAGGACTACATAAAGCTGGTCGGACAGAAGATCGGCTGGTCCAACGTCCCGCCAGGGTCGCGCACCTCGACCTACGAGATCCCGGAGTACAAGGACGCGGCCAAGGCGTACGCCCCCATCACGCTCGAGGTGATGAGCGCGGTCAACCCCAAGCAGCCCGGGGTCAACCCCCAGCCGTGGGTCGGGATCCAGTACGTGTCCATTCCGGAGTTCCAGGACGTGGGCAACAAGTGCGCGCAGTACGTCGCGGATTACCTCGCCAACCGCTCGTCGGTCGATGATGTCCTAGGCAAGTGCCAGGCAGTCGCCAAGGCGGCCGGAGACAAGCACAAGTGATCCGCAACCCGTAGGACGTGCTGCCGGGCCCGGACGAGGGCTCACCCCCGGGCCCGGCAGCACGGAACACGGTTGATGCGTCTCACTCGCCCTGCCAGATTGCACAGGGTCGGACAAGGGAGTGTCGACATGACAACCATCACCGAGCCCAACCAGCCGAACCTTGACCAAGTCGAAGCACGGACCGCCACAGAGCGGCGACGCCTACAACGCAAGCACGCGTGGATGAACCGGGGGCTTCTTCTCCCCGCCGTCATCTTCCTGATCCTGCTCACCCAGATCCCCTTCCTCGTCACCATCGGTTTCTCGACCATGAAGTGGAACCTGCTGTACCCGAACGACCGGGGCTTCAGTGGGCTGGACAACTACAAGTCGGCCCTCACCTCCGGTGAGCTCTGGCCCTCGATCGTGGCGACCGTGCTAATCACCGCATTCTCCGTGGTCTTGTCGCTTCTCTTCGGGATGCTGTTTGCGATCCTCCTGGACCGCAAGCTTCCCGGGCGGGCGATTGCTCGGACCTTGATGATCACGCCGTTCCTCATCATGCCGGCCGCAGCCGCGCTCATTTGGAAGTTCTCGATGTTCGACACGAACATCGGCATGATCAACTGGCTGCTTCGCACGCTGGGCCTGGACTCCATCTCGTGGAGCACCGAACACCCCATGGCCACCGTCGTGATCGTGTTGACTTGGCAATTCACGCCGTTCATGATGCTGATCCTGCTCGCCGGCCTCCAGGGCCAGGCCAAGGAAACGCTGGAGGCTGCACAGGTCGACGGAGCCGGCCCTTGGCGCACGTTCACGTGGATCACGCTGCCGCACCTGCGGATGTACGTCGAGATCGGCGTGCTGCTCGGCTCCGTCATCATCCTACAGGTCTTCGACCCCATCGCCATTCTCACCAAGGGCACCGGTGGGACGAAAACCCTCGCCTATCTGCTATACGAACGGGCCTTCATCGGGCTCGACGTCGGCCAAGCGGCGGCCTACGGCGTCGTAACCGTCATCCTGACGATCATCGTGGCAACGGTGGCACTCAAAACACTTTTCAAGGTCTTCATGTCAGGAGGAAGCCGATGAGCGCTCCACTGAAGAACGTCCTCATCAACGTCCTTACCTGGGCGCTCGTGCTGATCTTCTTCTTCCCCGTTTTCTGGATGTTCATCAACGGATTCAAACCCGAGTCCATCGCTTCCTCAGTCAACCCCAAGGTCTTCTTCACCCCGGTCACCGAGGGCTACCAGCTCGCCATGCAGCGCGGGATGGCCGGCTACCTGCAGAACTCGCTCACCGCGGCGACTACGGCGACGATCATCTCGGTCGCGCTTGCCATCCCGGCGGCCTACGCGCTGAGCATCCGACGAGTCAAGGCTGTCGAGGGATCGCTGTCCTTCTTCATCTCGACACGGTTCATGCCCCTCGCGGCAGTGGTGCTGCCGCTGTTCATGATCCTCAAGACCGTCGGCCTGCTGGACAACATCTACATGCTGGCCATTGTCTATGGGGCCGTGAATCTCCCGGTCACCGTGTGGATGATGCGGTCCTTCTTCCTGGAGGTCCCGTTTGAGATCGTCGAAGCCGCCAGAGTCGACGGTACCGGTCTGTACCGGGAGATCGTCCGCATCGTCCTCCCGCTGGTCCTACCAGGAATGGCGGCAGCGGCACTCATCAGCTTTATCTTCGCTTGGAATGAGTACTTCCTGGCCCTCTTGTTGACAAGCTCCTCGGCGCGCACCACGCCGCCCTTCCTCGGCAGCTTCGTCGACGGCCGGGGACAGTTCCTCGCCGTGCTCTCCGCCGCAGCCACCATCGCCGCACTTCCCGTCATCATCGCCGGATGGGTCGCCCAGAAGCAGCTCGTCAGGGGCCTCTCCATGGGCGCCATCAAGTGAGCAATCCGCACGCAATCTCAGAAAAGACGACCCTGTGAGCATCCTCGAGCGCAGTCTTCAAGACACCGTTGTTGCAGTCACCGGAGCCGGAGGTTCCATCGGCGGCGCTCTCGCTCGGCACCTCCTCAGCAGCGGCGCCCGAGTGGTAGCCGCTGACCTCCGCCCAGAATCCCTGGCGTCGCTTCGCGAGGAATGGCATGAAGACCGGCTCGTGACCAGCGTCGGCGATATAAGGCACGAAGCAACATCTGAGGCAATCATCGGTGCAGGGGTCGAGGCCTTCGGGCAGGTGGACTCCGTTGTCGCCAACGCAGCTATCGGCTTCTATGGAGGTCTCCTCGACTACTCCGCCCAAGAGGTCGACCTCATGGTCGATGTCAACGTCAAGGGAACCGTCTGGCTTGCTCGAGCCGCGGTGCAGCAGTATCGCGCTCAAGGTTCTGGCGGCGACATCGTCATCATCGGATCCGTGGCCGGGCTTCTGATCGGCGGCGGAAAGGAGGCCGTGTACTCCGCCACCAAGGGTGCTCAGATCAATCTGGGATACGCGCTCGACCGCGAGCTCCGAGGAGAAGGCATCCGCACGACCACCATCGCGCCAGCAGGAGTCAACACCCCCTTCGCGGCCGCTGATGGACGGTTCGGTGACGTGGACCCCTCACAGGGACCCTTCATGGAGCCGACAGACATCGCGAGGGCCGTCGACTACACCCTTCGTCAACCACGCCGCATGCGGACTGAACTGTGGACCACGTGGAGCATGGCCGAAGAACACTGAGGCACGGACCGTTATCGATGACCGGCAACCGTTGGGCAATGACCAAGCATGGATCACTCGCCCGCGACCAGGTCTCTTGCGGCCTTGCAGCATAGTTTTCCGGACACTGTAGAAGTTGAGGACGAATGCATGAACAGTGAAGTCACTGGGGCTGTGGCTGCAGACCGAGCCGCCTTTCGGCCGACTATCAAAGACGTCGCCCGAGTGGCAGGACTGAGTTTCAAGACCGTTTCAAGAGTACTGAACGACGAGCCCGACGTGAGAGACGAGACTCGCGCGCGTGTCACCAGCGCCATCTCTTTGCTGGGCTATCCGCGCAACGAAGCGGCTGCAGAACTCCGGCGACCCCGCAGAAACCATGAGGTCTGATGGGAGTCGCAAGAGGTAACTCGAGTGATGAGCTGCTGAGCCGCTGGTCAGTGCTTGAAGCAACTCTCCGATCATCGCTGCCGGTGGGCAGAACACCTTGCCCGGTGCCTCCACATCACGGGGCGTCCGGGTGGTTGCAGCTGCGCACCGTGAGCTCGTCCCTGTCGCAGTGTCCAAGGCTTGAGCGGGTGGCGCCATGAGTGCACACCTGCTCGTGATCGGTGAGGCACTCATCGACCGCGTCCGCGACGCCGACGGCGACGTCGTCGAGCACGTGGGCGGCAGCCCCGCCAACGTGGCCGTCGGCCTAGCCCGGCTCGACCACCGAGTCGACTTCGCCACCCGGCTGGGCCCCGACGTTCGCGGCACCCGGATCGCCCACCACCTGACCCGGCACGGCGTCTGGCTGTTGAGCACCACCGTGGGCGAGCAGCCTACCTCGGTCGCGCAGGCCCACCTCGACGCGACCGGCGCCGCCGAGTACACCTTCGACCTGCATTGGGACCTGCCCCAGCTCGAGGTCCCGGCCGGCACGACGCACGTGCACACGGGGTCGATCGCGGCGGTTCTCGAGCCGGGTGCACGGTCGGTGGCGGCGGCTCTGCGCGACGCCCGGGAGCACGCCACGGTCTCCTACGACCCCAACATCCGGCCCGACATCATGGGTGACCTCGACGTCGTGCGCGGGCACGTCGAGGAGCTCGTCGGCCTCTCCGACGTCGTCAAGGCCAGCGAGGACGACCTGCTCCTGCTCTACCCCGGCTCGGCGGTCTCCGATGTGCTGCGCCGGTGGGGCATCCTCGGCCCTGCGCTCGTCGTCGTGACGCGCGGGCCCGACGGCGTGGAATTCGGCCTCAGCACCACTGGCGAGGCCGCGTCCGCGCCCACCCTGGCGGAGGGGGTCGTCGACACGGTCGGCGCAGGTGACTCCTTCATGGCCGGGCTGCTCTCCGGGCTGGTCTCGGCCGGCCTCACCGGTTGCAAGGGTCGGAAGCGGCTGGCCGACGCCACCCTGGCCGACGTGCGACCCGCCATCGACCGCGCGCTGGGCTGCGCCGCCGCCACGGTCGCCCGCGCCGGCGCCTACGCGCCCAGCCTCGACGAGCTCCGAAGCCGCGGCAATGGTCGGTCACCCCGCCACGTCGCTGGTTCCACCACTTGCCAATTTGCGCTGTCGGCTTCGCCGCCCCAACAAGCTCAGCCCGGAGCTGTCGATGCGCCGCCCAGTGACTTCGACGCCAAGTCAGCGCTGACCGCCTGATCACCGCCCACCAGACCGCAGGAGACCTTCACCATGACCCCCTCCCCTGTGCCCCTGTCCGACGACACGCTGGGTGAGCTCGACGACCGGGTCGGCCGGCCGGCATACGACCGGTCGCAGGTGCGCGCCGGGATCGTGCACTTCGGCGTGGGCGGGTTCCACCGCGCCC
The DNA here is from genome assembly GCF_003013775.1 of Micromonospora sp. MH33. Classification (NCBI taxonomy): domain Bacteria; kingdom Bacillati; phylum Actinomycetota; class Actinomycetes; order Micromonosporales; family Micromonosporaceae; genus Micromonospora; species Micromonospora sp. MH33. Next base: position 5,436 of record NZ_MUYZ01000017.1, on the reverse strand, counting down.
ACCAGGCGATGTACCTCGATCGCCTCATGAACGACGGCAAGGCCCTGGAGTGGGGCATCTGCGGAGTCGGCGCCCTGCCGCACGACCGCAGGATCATCGACACACTGCGCGCGCAGGACGGGCTCTACACCCTGGTGGTCAAGCACCCCGACGGGCGGCGCGAGCCCCGGGTCATCGGCTCGATCGTGGAGACGATGTTCGCGCCCGAGGACCCTGCCGCGGTCGTCGACCGGCTCGCCGACCCGCGCACCCGGATCGTTTCGACGACGATCACCGAGGGCGGCTACCTCGTCAACCAGGTCACCGGCGAGTTCGACGCCGAGGACGCCTCCATCCAGCCCGACCTAAGGGCCGACTTCGCCGGCGGCGACTGGCCCACCACGGTGTTCGGCTTCATCGTCGCCGCCCTCGACCGGCGTCGCCGGGAGGGACGTGAGCCCTTCACCGTGATGTCGTGCGACAACCTGCCCGACAACGGCGACGTGGCCAAGGCGATGATGTGCGCCTTTGCCCGGCTGAAGGACCCCGCGCTGGCCGACTGGATGAAGCGCGAGGTCGCCTTCCCCAACTGCATGGTCGACCGGATCACACCGGTCACCTCACCCGACGACATCGCGCTGCTCGAGAGCGAGTTCGGCGTCGGGGACGGCTGGCCCGTCGTCTGCGAGCCGTTCGAGCAGTGGGTGCTCGAGGACCACTTCGGGCAGGGCCGTCCGCCGTTCGAGGAAGCCGGGGTGCAGGTGGTCGACGACGTCGTTCCCTACGAGCTGATGAAGCTGCGGCTGCTCAACGCCAGCCACCAGACGCTGTGCTACCTGGGCTACCTCGCCGGGTACCGGTACGCGCACGAGGTCTGCCAGGACCCGCTGTTCGTCGACTTCCTGCTGGGCTACATGGAGCGCGAGGGCACACCGACCCTGCCCGAGGTGCCCGGGGTCGACATCGACCACTACCGCCACCAGCTCATCGAGCGGTTCGCCAACCCGGAAGTACGCGACACCCTCGCCCGGCTGTGCGCCGAGAGCTCCGACCGCATCCCCAAGTGGCTGGTGCCGGTGATCCGCGCCAACCTCGCGTCAGGCGGTGAGATCGACCGCTCCGCCCTGGTGGTCGCGTCGTGGGCCCGCTACGCCGAGGGCGTCGACGAGCAGGGCGAGCCGATCGAGGTGGTCGACCGACTCAAGGACCGGGTGATGGCGGCCGCGGCCCGTCAGGGCGAGGACCGGCTGGCGTTCCTCCGCGACCGGGACCTGTTCGGCGACCTCGTCGACGACCAGCGGTTCACCTCCGCCTACACCGCAGCACTCGACGCGTTGCACAGCCAGGGCGCCCGAGCCACGCTGGAGGCCCTGGCGGCGGAAGGACTGGGGGAGGCGTGATGCGGGCTGCGGTGCTCAACCGACCCGGCCAGGTCGAGCTCGTCGACCGGCCGGAGCCGGAACCGGGCCGGAAGAGGGTTGTACACCCGTGCTGGCGCCGAACCGGGTTCACGCGCACTTCCCGCTACCGGAACGGCCGAAGGCGCTAACCAAGCGAGGGCGTCGACGGTCCTGGCCTGTGCCTGCGCAGCTACGCTGCAGTTGTAACGGGCCGTCCCGTCGCCGACGCGTCACCTCGGACCCTGCCGTCAGAATGGTTCGGCGATATCGCGCACACCCACCGTGCGATCGATGATGCTCGCGGCTACGCGCACCTGCTAGGTTTGCTGCTCCGACGAGCTCGGACGCTCCAGGGTCGGCTGGTTGAAGGCACCCGCGACGACGCTTCGCGACGCTCCCGAGCAGCAGGGTCACGTGCACACTTCTGCCGCTGACAAAGCGCGGTGTCCGCGAGGGCGCTCGTCACCGTCCGTTCCCCCTGTCGCCGGGTCGCTCGCCTCGTACCCGCGGGGCGGACCTGCGTTAGGCAGGCTGTCCCGGCTGACCGCATGAGGCGGGAATCGGGGGAGCAGGTTGGGAGCAGCCGGGTGCACTGAACGGCGTTGAGCTGCACTCAACGGCACCGAATGGCGCCCAACGGCGTACGTCGCGACCTGCGGTCTTGCGTTTTCGCAGGTCAGAGCAGGCGGAGCGTCCTGCTTCACACGGAGTGCTCAACGGTTTTGCGCAGCAGTCGACAGCGTTCTATGTCGCCTGGCAGGGGAGTATGCGCAGGTCACGGCGGTAAGGAGCAGCTGGATAACCTGGCCTTGCAAGTGGGAGCAGATTGGGTGCAGGTTGGCGAAGTGGTCACCGCGCCCGAAGTGCTCACCGAGGCCGGCAGAGCGGAGTGGCTTTGACCTGCGATGATGCGGGCGTGCGGTCCGGCGTGACCTCCCAGAGAACGCCGAAGTGGTCAGCGCTGGCTGCTCCCTTCCTGCCCTACTGCCGGCTCGTCGTCCTGGGCCCGCTGACGCCAGTCGCCGGACCATCTTGCATCGACGTGCGGCTCTAGATCCGCCACGGAGGAGTTGGTAGGGATTCCAGTAGCTGAGACTCGAATCCCACCGGCAGTTATCTGACCAGCGCTTCCTGTTCGGTGACCTCTTCGGCGTGCCCGAAAGTGTCAGCTGGGTCCGTGGGTTGCACACACGGCGAGCCGTTCTGGCGAGTCCCATCTGAGGCTTGACGTTTCCGTTCCAGCTGATGGAGTGGCCTAGGGAAGATTTGGTGGGCTCATCGTAGACGGGTTTGGGGTTGGGTTAGATCGATGTGATGCTCGACTGGGCGATGTGTTGGTCCGGTGTATTCGGTGAGGGTGAACCGGCGGTGGTCGTCGGTGGGGTGGGCGGTGACGGCGACGGTGCTTCCGTCTTCGAAGCGCAGCGTGAAGACGGGGTCTTGGTCGCAGAGGAACGCGAAGGCGTCGCGGTCCTCGTCGGTGTCGGTGGTCAGGCGGCCGTGGGCGTCCCAGCCGGTGTCGCTGGCGGTGATCACGACGGCCACTTCGACACTGCCGAGAAGGGTCGAGGTGTTGGCCCACCAGTCCAGCCAGCAGCGGCCCTCGAAGCGGTCCATGCCGTCACCTCTTTGAAGGTCAAACTCTGGCCGGAAGATGGTCGGTCTTGCGTGGTCGGTGGGCTTTGATGCTGCGGACCGGCTGGTCGTTGGTCCGTCGGAATGTGCGGGGGCCATCGTCGCATTCGACGGTGAGGGTGGTGTCCGTGACGTCGATGGTGACGGTCTTGCCAGCGTGGACCCGGCCGAGGGCGACCTTCTGGCCGACGACCATGACGACTCCGCTGTTGGAGGCCCGCCGCTGCACCCGGGTGGGTCCGGTGGCGGGTTGGGGCGGGGGACCTGCCGGGCGGGCACCGCGCAGCCGGATCACTTCGTCGGGGGTGAGCGGGTTGGGGCGGGTGCGCAGGAGTTCGCGACTTTCCGAATGGAAAAACGTCAGGGTGGTGGCGTCGACGCGGATGCCGACGCGACGGCCGCCGAGGATCTCGGCGGCGAGGATGATGTGCTGGCCAGGAGACGCTGCCGCTGCGGCTGACGGTCTGTTCGACCCCCACCACGCCCGGACGACCCGCTGAGCACATCGTCCCCCGTACAATTGCCCGTGCCACAAGCCTGCAAAGAGGCGTACCTCGATCTAACATCGCCGCGTGAGGAAACGCCTGTGGGTCATCCTGGGACTGGCCGTGGCTGGCGTGCTCGCCGTACCGGTCGCCGTTCTCGGCGTCTATGCCACCCATCCTCGTGACGAGGACGGATACCTGGCGTACCTCAAGCAGTACGGCGACCGGCAAAGCGACGAGCCGCTGCAGGTGCTGCCGCCGACCGCAGATCTGATTGCCGAGGGTGACTTGGCATGCGACTGGCTGCGCGAGCAGCCGTACGCCCTCTGGCGGCACGACCCGCAGTACCGCGAGTTGGCGATCTATCAGCGCTACCTCGAGCAGGTCGGCGACCGCTCGCCGAAGTGGGGCAATACGCTGCCAGATTTGGGATCGGTGACAGGGGCTGCTTGGAACTACCTCTGCCCGGCAGACCGGGAGCTACGGCAACCCCGCCGCCACCCTTTCGCCCCCAAGCCAGATTGAACGACGCAACCGACCTGGTCGTGCGCCTCTGGACGGAAGCGGTGGGCGTTGGCTGTACAGCCATCCGTACAGCCAAGGCCACCTGCTGACGCCGACCCCGACCGACAACGCTAGACGGGCTGACCAAGGCAGCACACGCCTCGCCAGCCATCCGCGATCTTTCTTCTAATCCCGAGGCCCGCTTACGGGCGTCCCTCATCTGCCGACGCCCCGGATGCTGCCCACGGGCCGGCCGATCGCGTACATCACCTGGCGCGCGTTGAACTCCTCGAAGGCGTCGACCCGGACCATGCCCAGGGCTTCCAGGAGACGGACCGATCGGCCGTTTGCCTCCTGAGTGACGGCGATCAGCCGGGGCGCGTCCGGGAACCGGTCGAAGGCCAAACCGATGGCCGTCGTACATGCCTCCCGGGCGTACCCACGTCCCCACCACTCTGGCAGGAAGACGTACGACAGTTCCAGATCTCCCGTCCGGTACCGGCCGAGGTGGCACCAGCCGACGATCTCGCCGGAACTCCTCGTCACCATCAGCCCGCCCGTGTGGTCACCCACCCGCCGTTCGGCCGCCACGTCGTCAGACACCGGGCCGCCGAGGTAGCGCCGCATCACCGGGTCTTGCCACATCCGCTCAAGCACCGGCAGGTCGGACGATCGAACATCCCTTAGCACCAGACGTTCCGTTCTGGCCAGCGCTTCACGAGACTCGGTGCTCATCGGGCCATCCTCCACCAGGCCCCACTCATCCGAGTGCTCTGCCGATCATGTCGTTCATGGTGTCGTCGCCGCCGTCGACGAAGTTGGCGTAGACGCGGAGCAGGAGCAGCGTCTGGCCGAGCAGGTCAGCGACACCCGCCGACGTGGGTCGACAAGCGTCTTGATCTCTGCAAGGCAGGGATCCACGACGCACCCGGACAAGCGGAATCAGCCACTCCCATCCCCACGCCATGTCGTTGCCTCCGTCCGTGCCCGGCCTCGCGTCGAGCGCCTACCGTGTCTGTTCGACACGTCCGCTTGCCTGGAGGAGACCGTCGTGCCCCGCACCGCCGCCACCAAGCCCATCTCGACCGGCATCGGATGGGCCGGTGCCTTGGTCGCAGTCGCCGCCGGCCTCTACCCGGCGATGCACGGCGTGTACTGGGCAATCCCGCTCACCATCGCCGCGGTGGGCGGTGCGATCGGCATCTGGCGGGCTGTCGTTCTGCTGGGCATGGTCATGAACCATCTGCACTGGCGGGACATCGAGGTGCCCGCCGCCGACGACGACTGACCTGGGCGGCCCGGCCCGGGTCACCCCCTACGGCCGACACGGGCGCGACCGCTCGTCTGAGTCCTCATTTAGGGCGTGTCTCAGATGGACGGTGCGGTAGCTGCGGCATGATCTACGTTTCGTGACAGCGATGGTCGATGACATG
>NZ_MUYZ01000169.1:0-14436 GCF_003013775.1 Micromonospora sp. MH33 | reverse complement strand
CGAGCACCGCCACCTCGTTGCGCGCGGCGGCGGCCCGCAGTGCCGGGTCGGTGACGTGGTCGGCGAGCACCGCGGCGGCTCCCAGCCGGAACAGGGCGTGCACCCGCTCGCGCGGGGTCGGCGCAGGCGGCAGCGGCCCGTCGTGCACCAGCGCCGGCCCGAGGGTGCCGGCCCACCGCCGCACCCGCACCTCCGGGTACGCCCCGGTCAGCTCGTCCAGCAATGCGACGGCCTCGACCCGGTCACCGGTCACCAGGACGGCGTGACCCGCCCGGGGCTCGCCGTCGAGGGTGAGCCGCAGCAGGGACGCGGCGTGCAGGGTCCGCACCGTCAGTCGAGGGTGATCGGCCCGAGCACCGGCCGCTTGGCGGTGACGAAGTCGCCGGAGGAGCGGCCGGTCAGCCGGCGCTTGATCCACGGGGCCAGGTGCTGGCCGGCCCAGCGCAGGTCGGCCGCCCGGGCAGCCAGCCAGGGGGTGGGGGCCGGGTGCGGCGGCACCATCAGCCACTCCTCGTCGCAGCCGACGCCGAGCGCGGTGAGCACCTGCCCGGCCACCCGCCGGTGCCCGGCCGCCGACAGGTGCAGCCGGTCGGTGCTCCAGAGCATCGGGTTGAGGTAGGCGTCGTCGGCGTACAGGTCGACCAGGATGGCGCCGTGCCGCTCGGCGACCTCGCCGACCACCCGGTTGAGCAGGCTCACCCGGGGAGCCACCAGCCGCTGCCCGGGCAGCCGGGCCATCACGTCGGCGAACCGGAACAGCACCACGTCGGCGCCGCCGGAGCGCAGCCGGCCGACCACCGCGTCGAAACGCGGCACGAAGGCGTCCGGGTCGAAGGTACGGCGCAGCACGTCGTTGCCGCCGGCCGCGAAGCTGATCAGGTCGGGCTTCATGGCCAGCGCGGCCGGCACCTGCTCGGCCACGACGTTCGGGAACAGCCGGCCCCGGATGGCCAGGTTGGCGTACCCGAAATCCGGGCCGGCCTCGGCGGCGAGCCGGGTGGCGACCAGGTCGGCCCAGCCCCGGTAGGTGCCGTCCGGATACGCGTCGTCCATCCCCTCGGTGAAGCTGTCGCCCACCGCCACGTAGTTGCGCCAGCGCACTGCGCCTCCCTCTGACTGACCCGCAGAGCTGCGTCGGCCAGTCTCGCACCGACCGGCCGCCCACCGCCCGACCCCCGCGCGGGACGTGGCGGAGGTCATCGGGGCGGCGAGCGTGAGCGGAGTCATCGGGACAAATGTCCCGCTTGATGGATCCGGGGCAGAAACCGTCCGGCGGATTATGGATGATGTTGCCCGTCATCCGGTCCAGGGGCGGGAGGCGCCCGCCGCTGCGGCTGCTCACCGACGGCGCGAACGAGGCACGCATGACCCAGGGACACCCGGCCGCCCACCCGGGCGACGGTCAGCCGCACCCGCCGGGCCAGGCGTACCCGGCCGCACCACCGGGCTTTCCCGCCGCACCCGGCTACGGGCCGCCGGCGGCGTACCCGGGCGGGCCGGCGCAGCCGGGGTTCGGGGCGTACCCGCCGGCCCCGCCACCGCGGCCGAAGTCCCGGCGCGGCCTCTGGATCGGGCTCGGCGCCGGGGTGCTGGTGCTGACCCTCTGCGCCGGCACGGCGATCGGCGTGGGTGTCGGACTGAACAACCGCGGAAAGGATGCGGCCCCCCGGGCCGCCGCCGTGGCCAACGGGGTGACCGTCACCCAGCAGGAGTTGGACGACCTGCTGGCCCGGCACAGCAAGGCCCTCGCCGACAAGGACCTGAAGGGCTACCTGGCCCCCTTCGACCCGGCCCGCAAGGACCTGGTCGCCGGGCAGACCCGGCTCTTCACCAACCTCGGCAAGCTACCACTGGCGGTCGGCCGGTACCGCACCGTCGCCCAGCAGGGCCGGACCAGCGACAGCTTCGGCCGCGGGGTCAGCTTCCAGCTCGACGTGTCCTTCGTGCACCAGTTCGAGGGATACGACCTCACGCCGGTCGCCGAGTGGTACCGCTGGACCGTCGTCCGGGAGAGCCAGGGCGCGCCGCTCAAGGTCACCGCGGTCACCGGGGCACCCGCCGCGCTGGGCAACTCGAAGACCGTCTACTACCCCGGCCCCTGGGACAAGTGGGGCGACATCCACGTCGAGCGCACCGCGCACACCCTCGTCATCACCGACGCGGCGCTGGCCCCCGAGGCGAAGCGGTACGCGCCGGTCGCCGAGGCGGCGGTGGCCGACGACTTCGCCGCCTGGCAGGCCGGCGGGGTCACCGCGAACATCCCGAAGGGCTTCGTCATCAGCCTGGTGAAGGGGAAGCCGGACCTCGGCTCGCTCTACCGGATCAACAAGGAGGAGACCACCGAGGCCGGCGTCTCGATCGGCATGGTCTCCACCGAGCGGCAGAAGGGCGTCGACATCGGTGGCAGCCGGATCGTGGTCGACGTGGCGGACCGGTCGTTCTTCGCCCCCGGCGACCAGCGGGGGCCTCGGGAGATCTTCCGGCACGAGGTGGGCCACTCGCTGGTCGCCAGCCTGGAGGACGCCGACAAGCAGGACTTCTTCGACGGCATCGAGAACTGGATCATGGAGGGCTTCGCCGAGTACCTGGCCCACCGGGGCGAGCCGCTGCGCTCCAGCGGCCGCACCGCCCAGGCCCGGTCGCTGGTCCGCTCCGGCGACTGGGACGGCACGCTGCCGAGCAACGTCGACTGGGACTCCTCGGCGCGGCGGCTCAGCTTCCACTACTGGCTCGGCCACGCGGCGATGACCCACCTGGCGGAGAAGTACGGCGAGCAGAAGCTCTTCCAGTTCGTGACCGCCCGCTACCAGGGCGCCACCGCCGACCAGGCCAGCCAGCAGGTGCTCGGCGTCCCGCTGACCCAGTTCCAGTCCGGCTGGGCGGCGTACGTGCGGGCGCAGGCGCGGTGAGCGGGAACCCGAGGAGCGAACGATGACGAACCCGCAGTCCCCCTGGCAGCCGCAGCCCGGAGCGCAGGTCCCGCCGGTGGCCCCGCCGGCGGAAGGAGCGCCACCGGGTCCGCAGCCGGGCTGGCCACAGCCGCCGCAGGCCCCGATGCAGGGTGGGCACCCGGGCTGGCCGCCGGCCCCGCAGGCTGGGCAACCGGTGTACCCGGTGGCCGGTCAGCCTGCGTACCCGCCGCAGGGTTGGCCGGGGGCGGCGCCGCAGCCGCCGGCGGCCCGCAAGCGGCGCGGGCGCCTGGCGCTGCTGATCGCCGCTGGGCTGGTGGCCGTGCTGGCCGTCGGCGCCGGCACCGCCTGGGGAGTCTCCCGGCTGGTCGGCGGCGGCACGGGCGACGACGACGAACTGAAGACCGCCTGGGTGCTGGACTTCCCCGAGCGGCAGGACACCGGCCTCACCACCTACGACCAGCAGGACATGTTCGGCGCCTGGCTGGCCGGCGACACGGTGGTCCGGGCGCAGGGGGACGGGCTGCTCGCCTACCGGCTCTCCGACGGCGGGCAGGCGTGGGGTGCCCCCGCGCCGGACGGCACCTCGCTCTGCGTCGCGGCGCAGGCGGTGACCGAGGGCCGGGGCGCGGTGGCGGCCGGCTCCGACAAGTCCTGCGACACGGTCGCCGGCTTCGATCTGGCCAGCGGCAAGCTGACCTGGCAGGCGAAGTTCCCGGCGCTGGCCCGCGAGGGCCGGGACGCGCTGGCCGCACCGGATCTCTCAGTCGCCGGCCAGCAGGTGATCGTCCGCTCCGGCGACACCATGATCGGGTTTTCCCTCGCCGACGGAAAGCAGTTGTGGCGCACCACCGCGGAGAAGCTGCTGCCCGGCCGGGACTGCGGATTCAAGGACATGCGGGCCGCCGGCGACCTGGTCGTGATCACCTACGGCTGCTCGATCGGCGGTGAGGTCGACGGCGTCGACCCGGCGACCGGCAAGGTGCGCTGGCGGCAGCGGCTACCCGAGACGAAGGTCACCGACGGTGTGCTGAGCGTGCAGCCGCTGATCAGCCTGCCCGGGCTGGGGCACGAGAGCTACACGGTGCGGGATCCGAGGACCGGCCGGCAGACCGGCTCGTTCACCGACCCGATCGACGGCACCGAACTCTGGGACGTGCCGCCGAACCGGTCCAACGCGATCGACGGCCCGGCCGTCTACCAGTTCCTCGCCGACGACGACACGCTCTACTACCCGACGTTCCCGAAGAACGTGCCGGACTCGGGCCGGTCGGCCAACCAGATCATCGCCATCGACCTGGCCACGGGGAAGCGGCGCTGGATCTCGTCCGGGCACAGCGCCAGCAAGGTCGAGCTCATCCGCCGGGACGAGCAGGGCCTGCTGGCCTGGGAGACCGGCGACCGGCGGAAGCTGCCGCCGCGGCTGGTCCGGATCGACCCCGCCACCGGCAAGGTCAGCCCGGTGGCGAAGGGGCCACTCTCGGCCGGCTTCGAGGGCGAGGAGGCCAAGGTCATGGAGCGGGACGGCGTCGTGGTGATCGTGCCCTGGAAGCACGTCGTGGCCGACCGGGCGATCACCGTTCTGCGCTGAGGGAAGGGCGGTCCAGTGGACCGCCCCTCTCCGTCGAACCTGATCACACCTGGCGCGCCTTCATCACCCACGCCAAGCGCCGCTGACAGTCTCTGGGTGCGGTTGTCGTCGTTGGGGCAGCAACAGACGCACCCACAGCGGCCACGGCGCGACCGGTGCGGTTCAGAGGTACAGGCAGAACGGGTGGCCGGCCGGGTCGAGGTGGACGCGCACGTCGTCCTGGGGCTGGAAGTCCGCCACCGTGGCCCCCACGGACACCGCGTACGCCGAGGCCGCGTCGAGGTCGTCGACCTGGATGTCGAGGTGCGCCATCATCCGCGGCTCGCCCGGGCCGGCGGGCCAGGCCGGCCGCACGTACGCCGGCTCGGTCTGGAACGACAGCCCGGCACCGCCGTCGGGCGCGACCAGGGTGACCCAGTCCGGCTCGTCCTCCCGGCGCGACCACCCCAGCAGCCGTTCGTAGAACCCGGCGAGTTCCCGCGCGTCGGGCGCGTCCAGCACGGTCGCCGTCATCCTGAACCGCGGTCCCTCAGCCATGTCCTTCTCCTACCCCCACACGGCGGCGTCCTCCACCCCGGACAGTGGCGAATCGGATCGCCCGCCGGCCCGGTCCGCCGTACGCTGCGGCAATGCTGCTGCGCATGTCGACCCTGCTGCTCCGGACCCTGCGCGAGGACCCGGCCGACGCCGAGGTGCCGAGCCACCGGCTCCTGCTCCGCGCCGGCTACGTACGCCGCGCCGCCCCGGGCGGCTACACCTGGCTGCCGCTCGGCAAGTTGGTGCTGGACCGGGTCACCGAGATCGTCCGCGCCGAGATGGCGGCGATCGGTGACCAGGAGGTGCACTTCCCGGCGCTGCTGCCGGCCGAGCCGTACCGGGCCAGCGGGCGGTGGACGGAGTACGGCGACGACATCTTCACCCTCGCGGACCGGAAGGGCGCCGAGCACCTGCTCGCCCCGACCCACGAGGAGATGGCCGCGCTGCTGGTGAAGGATCTGTTCAGCTCGTACCGGGACTTCCCGGTGACGCTCTTCCAGATCCAGACGAAGTTCCGGGACGAGGCCCGGCCCCGGGCCGGGCTGCTGCGCGGGCGCGAGTTCCTCATGAAGGACGCCTACTCGTTCGACCTGGACGAGGCGGGGCTCCAGGCCGCCTACGACCGGCACCGCGACGCCTACCAGAGGATCTTCACGCGGCTCGGGCTGGACTTCACCGTGGTGCACGCGATGTCCGGGGCGATGGGCGGCTCGGCGTCCGAGGAGTTCCTGGCCGCCACGCCGGTCGGCGAGGACACCTACGTCGGCTGCACCACCTGCGACTACGCCGCCAACACCGAAGCCGTGGTGACCCGTGCGCCGGCGGCCGGCGACCCGGACGCGCACCCGGCGACAGAGGTGCACGACACCCCGGAGACGCCGACCATCGCTTCCCTGGTCGACCTGGCCAACGCCCGCGCGCTCGCCGGCCGGACCGGCTGGACCGCCGCCGACACCCTGAAGAACGTCGCGCTGGCCGTGCGCCGGCCCGGCGCCGAGCAGGCGGAGCTGCTGGTGATCGGCCTGCCGGGGGACCGCGAGGTGGACCTGAAGCGGGTCGAGGCGGCGCTGCACCCGGCCACCGTGGCGGTCTTCGAGGACTGGGCGGCGCATCCGGAGCTGGTCCGCGGCTACCTCGGGCCGCAGATCCTGGCCAAGCACGAGGTCCGCTACCTGGTCGACCCCCGGGTGGTCACCGGCACCACCTGGTTGACTGGGGCGAACGAGCCGGGCCGGCACGCCACCGACGTGGTGTGCGGGCGGGACTTCGTGCCGGACGGCACCATCGAGGCGGCCGAGGTGCGCCCGGGCGACCCCTGCCCGGCCTGCGGGGACGGCGAGCTGACCATGCGGCGGGGCATCGAGGTGGGGCACCTCTTCCAGCTCGGCCGCCGGTTCACCGACGCCTTCGCGGTCGACGTGCTCGGTCCGGAGGGCAAGCCGGTCCGGCCCACCATGGGCTGCTACGGCATCGGCGTCTCACGGGCCGTCGCGTCGGTGGCCGAGCAGCACCACGACGACCGGGGGCTGGTGTGGCCGGCCGAGGTCGCGCCGTGCGACGTACACCTGGTGGCGGCCGGAAAGGGTCCGCAGCTCGACGCGGCGCTGGAACTCGGCGGGCGCCTCTCCGCGGCCGGCCTGCGGGTGCTGGTCGACGACCGCACCCACGTCTCGGCCGGGGTGAAGTTCACCGACGCCGAGCTGATCGGCATCCCGCGCGCCGTCGTGGTCGGCCGCCGGCTGGCCGAGGGGTACGTCGAGCTGCGCGACCGGGCCTCCGGCGAGCGGATCGAGCTGCCGGTGAACGGCCTGGTCGAGCGCCTGCTCGACGAGGCGCGCGGGGCGCGCCGCGACGGGGTGTAGCGGACGCGGCACGGGGTACCGCAGACGGATCGACCGAGGTGTTTCGGAGGCTCTCATGTACCGGGTCAGTGACGTGATGACCAAGCAGGTGGTCTACCTGCCCGCGGAGACTCCCCTGGACGAGGCGGCCAGGGTGATGAAGGAGTCCGACATCGGCGATGTGGTGGTCACCGACGGGGCCACCCTCGCCGGCATGCTGACCGACCGCGACATCGTGGTCCGGGCGGTGGCCGAGCGGGCCGACCCGGCGAGCACCACGATCGGTTCGATCATCACCCGCGAGGTGGTGATGATCGAGCAGCACTGCACCGCGGGCGAGGCGGCCGCGCTGATGCGCGAGCGCAACATCCGGCGGGTGCTGGTCTGCGACAACGAGCGCAAGCTGGTGGGCATCGTCTCCCTCGGCGACCTGGCCATGCAGCTCGACCCGAACTCCGCGCTGAGCGACATCAGCGAGGCCGCCCCGAACCTGTGATCCGCCCGACCCGGTGCTCTCCCGGCCGACGCCGGAGGGCGTCGGGTCACCCGGCGGTAGCCTGGCGGTCATGTCCGAGATGCCGAGCAAACTGGCCGAGATCGTCGACGAGTTCGCCGCCGCCCCACGCGACGTGGTGCTGGAGATGCTGCTGGAGTTCTCCGACGTGATCCCGCCGCTGCCCGAGGGGGTGGACCGGGAGGACCTGGAGCAGGTCCCGGAGTGCCAGACCGCGTTCTTCCTGCGCGCCGAGGTCAACCCGGACAAGACGGTGAGCACCATCTTCGACTGCCCGCCGGAGGCGCCGACCACCCGGGCGTTCGCCGGCATCCTCGCCGAAGGGCTGGCGGGGGCCAGCGCCGAGGAGGTGCTGGCCGTGCCGGACGACCTCTACCAGCGGATGGGCCTGGCCCAGGCGATCAGCCCGCTGCGGGTACGCGGCGGCACGGCCATCCTGGCCCGACTGAAGCGCCAGGTCCGGGAACAGATCTCCTGATCGACGGGTTGTCGCTGGTCATGGAGATCGAGATCTACGCTGACGTGGTCTGCCCCTGGTGCTGGATCGGCAAGCGCCGCCTGGAGCAGGCCCTGGCGAGCTACGACGGCGAGGTGACCGTGCGGTTCCGGCCGTTCCAGCTCGACCCGACGCCGGTGACCGAGCCCAAGCCGCTCATCGAGGCGCTGGGCGCGAAGTTCGGCGGTCGCGACAAGGCCGAGGGCATGGCCGCCCACGTCACCCAGGTCGCCAAGGGGGCGGGGATCGACATGCACTTCGACCGGGCGGTGGCCGCGAACACCTTCGAGGCGCACCGGCTGGTCCGGTTCGCGACCGAGCGGGGCCGGGCCGCCGAACTGGTCGAGCGGCTCTACCGGGCGCACTTCCAGGACGGGATCGACATCGGGTCGACCGACGCGCTGGTCGAGCTCGCCGCCGAGGTCGGCCTGGACGAGAACGAGGCCCGGGAGTACCTGCGGTCGAACCTCGGCCGCCGGGAGGTGGCCGCGGACCTGAGCGCCGCGCACCAGCTCGGCGTCTCCAGCGTGCCGACCTTCGTGCTGGCCGGGAAGTACGCCGTGACCGGCGCCCAGGAGCCGGAGGCCCTGCTCGCCGCCCTGCACGAGGTGGCGCAGCGCGAGGCTGCCGCGTGATGTTTCACGTGGAACAAGATCGATGCGAGTGATGGCCTAGGCGGGTCGGGCCAGGTCCTCCACCACCGTTGCCCCGGGCAGGGCGCCCAGCGCCGGCCCGGGCAACGCGATCTTGCTGTGCCGCACGCCGGATCCGATGATCACGTGCGGCATGGCGATCACCCGCGAGTCGACCAGGATCGGCCAGTCCTCGGGGAGCCCGATCGGGGTGATCCCGCCGTACTCCATCCCGGTCAGCTCCACCGCGTCGGCCATCGGCGCGAAGCTCGCCTTGCGCACGTCGAGCAGCCGGCGAACCACGCCGTTCACGTCGGCCCGGGTGGTGGCGAGCACCATGCAGGCCGCGTACCGGGTCTCGCCGCCCCGCTTGCCGGCGACCACCACGCAGTTGGCCGACTCCTCCAGCCCCACCTCGTACGCCGCGCAGAACGCCGCCGTGTCGGCCAGCTCGGCGTCGATCGGAGCGACCAGCACGTCGTCCACGTCCACCGGAGCCTCGTCCGGCCACCGCTCGATCGCCGCGGCGACCGGCGCCGCCAGCAGATCCAGGCGGGTCCGGGCGGGCTCGGTCTTCAGCGTCCCCATCACGGGTGCGATCCTCGCACCCCCCGGGCGGCACCGCTCGCCGACGTCCCGACCGGCCCGTATGCCGGACGTCAGCTGCCGGTGAGGAAGGCGTTCTCGCGGGCGAACGTGCGGTCCTGGTGGGCCGCCAACTCCTCGGCCCGCAGCTGCTGCGCGCGATGGGTTTCCACATCCTCGATGCCGTGCCGGACCCCGAGCCGGATCACGCCGTAGAGGAAGACGAAGCCGAAGACGTACAGGATCACGGTGGTGACGAAGACCAACATGCGGCCACGGTAGGGCGGCCCGGAACCGCAGAAGGTTTCATCTCCGGCCGGTTCCCCCGTACGTGTCGGCCAGGTGGTCGGCCCAGGTGCGGGTACCGGCCGGGTGGCGGTGGTGGTGAGCCCGATCCTGCGTCCCGGGCCGGGGTGGCGCGGGCGGATCCGGTGGTCAGGCGGTCGCGGCGGGCCGGCGCACCACACGCCCGGCGAGCAGCACGCCGAGCAGCCCGCAGCCGGCCGCCACGGCCAGGGTGGTCGCGTAGCTCGCCCGGCCGGGCGCCGACCCGGCGGCCAGCACCGCCCCGGTCAGCGCCAGCACGGTGGCGGCGGAGAGCGAGTCGCCCAGTTGCAGCGCCGAGCTGTTCCGGCCCTGCTCGGCGGGGGCGGACAGGTCCAGGGTGAGCACCGACAGGGACGGGTAGAGCAGCCCCATGCCGAGTCCGGCGACCGCCCAGGCCAGCACCGCGAGCCCCACCGGCAGGGCCGGCAGGAGGGCCAGCGCGACGCCGGCCGTGCCGACGGCGATGCAGGTCAGCCCGGCCCGGGGCAGGGTGGCGGCGGACCGCGGCGTGGCGATCCGGCCCTGGATCCAGGAGCCCACCGACCAGGAAAGCGCGCCGACCGTCAGCACCAGCCCGGCCGCCGTCGGCGAGAAGCCCCGCTCCCGGGACAGCATCAGCGGGATCACCACCTCGGCCCCGGCGAACGCCGCCGAGGCCAGGCCACGCAGCCCGATCACGGTCGGCAGGCCGCGCGCGGCCCGCAGGAACCCGGCGGGCAGCAGCCGCGGCACGCAGGCCAGCAGCCCGACCAGCGCGGCGCCGATCAGCCCGGCGGCGAGCGCGCCGCGCTGCTGCCCCCCGTAGTGCAGCAGTGCGGCGCTCGCCCCCGCCCCGCAGGCCCAGCCGATCCGGGCCAGCGCGCCGGCCGGCGGCCGGGTCGGGGCGGTCGCCCCCAACGCCCGCAGCCCCGGCTGGATCAGCAGCACCGCCGGCACCGCGACGGCCGGCACCGCGAGGAACACCCAGCGCCAGCCCAGGTGCTCGACGATCAGCCCGGCCACGGCCGGACCGACCAGCGACGGGACCACCCAGGCGGCGGCGAACGCGGCGAACACCCGCCGCCGCAGCTCCTCCGGGTACGCCTGCGCGACGATCACGTAGAGCGCCACGGAGAGCAGGCCCGAGCCGAAGCCCTGCACGACCCGCCCGACGACCAGTACCTCCATGGTGGGCGCGGCGCCGGCCACCACCAGGCCCGCCACGAACCAGGCCACGCCGTGCCACATGGCGGGGCGTGGGCCCCGCGCGTCGCACCAGATGCCGGAGGCGACCATGGCCACCACCCCGGAGGCGAACGGGCCGCCGAAGGCGAGTGCGTAGAGGCCGAGCCCGTCCAGAATGCGGGCGACCGTGGGCATCGCGGTGCCCACCGCGAGGGCCTCGAAGGCGAGCAGCGACACCAGGGCGACGCTGCCCACGGTCATCGCCCGCAGCCGCGGCGACCAGAGGTGTGCGGGCGGGGCCGGCGGTACGGCGGTGGCGGTCGACATGAGGTCAAGCCTCGGCCCTCAACCGGGATTGAGGTCAACGGTGAGCCCCGTCTCGTCAGGCCGATTCCAGCGCCTCGCCCACGCCCTTCACCAGCCTTGAGTAGTGCTGGTCGGCCAGCAGGTGCCCGGCGGTGACGACCAGGGCCAGCGGCCACTCGATGACCTGGAGCGCGGCCAGCACGCCCAGCCCCGCGTAGTAGGCCAGCTTGTCCGGCGGGGGCACCGCCACCTCGCCCAGCACCGGGATCTCCACCCGCCGGCAGTACGTCTTCATCATCTCCCGCGACCCGCTGAGGTTTCGTGTCAGCGTGCTCATTGGCGCCTCCCGGTTCCGACGACGACATCGCTGTTCGAGCGGCATTCCACCGGCCTGCCCGTCCATGCCCCGGGCAGTGCGGAAACTTCCCCCGCCCGAGGGGCATAACGGACGCCGCGCCGGGAAGTCGGGCCGCCGGGACGAGGCCGCGGGAGGCGAGATGGCGTACGGCTACGACGACTTCAGCTCGGCACGTGTTACGCGCCCCGACCTGAAGCCGTCGCGGGACGGCGGGAGTACCGGGGAGCGGGGCCGGCAGCCCGGCCGTACGCCTCGATGACCTCGCTGGGCCGCGTCGCCGGCCTCCTCCTGTCGCCGGTCGCCGTGCCGGACGCCGTGGCCCGGGTCGCGCGCAGCGTCGCCACCGCCGTGCCGGACACCGCCCGTACCGTCGGATCCGCCCTGCCCGGCACGGCCCGGAACGCCGTGCCCGGCAGCGTCGCCGAGGCGGCGGGAAGCGTGGGCGCGGCCGCGACCCGGCTGGCCCGGCTCGCCGGGCTGACCCGGCGCCGGGTCTGGTCCCGTGACGGCCGGCACCACATCGAGGTGCACGGCGTCTGCCAGGACGGCGGGGACCGGCTGGCCCGGCAGGTGGAGGCGGCGCTGGAGGCCCTGCCCGGGGTGGCCTGGGCCCGGGTCAACGCGCCGTCGGGCCGGGTGGTCGTGGCGGTCGAGGAGCCGAAGCCGAAGCTGCGCGACCTGATCGCCACCGTGGCGCGGACCGAGCGGGTGTGCCCGCACGAGCCGGACCCGGAGATCCCGCCGCCGCATCCGCCCGAGGAGGGCCCGCGCACCCCCCGCACCCTGGGCGCGCTGGTCTCGGACGCGCTGGGCCTGACCATCTCGGCGGCCACCCGGATCCTGCCGTTCACCCCGGTCCCCGGCGAGGTGGCCGGCTTCCTCGCCGCGGTCGACCTGCACCCGAAGCTGCACGCACTCGCCGACCGGGGGCTGCGCGCCGACCCCCGCGCCGACGTGCTCTTCCCGCTCGCCGAGGCGGTCGCCCAGGGGCTCAGCGGCGGCTGGACCGGCATCGTGCTCGACGGCGCGCAGCGGGTGGTGCAGTGGGGTGAGGCGCGGGCCCAGCTCACCGCCTGGGCGAAGGCCGAGCCGAGGCTGACCGGCGACCCGGACCGGGCGGTCGCCCGGGTACCGGACGGCGAGCGGCCCTGCCCGGTTCCGGACGGCGCGGCCGAGCGCTACGTGAGCCGTATGCTGGCCGCGGGTGCGGCGGCCGGGGCCGCCGCGGTGCCGGTGGCCGGGGGGAAGCGGGCCGCCGCGCTGGCCCTGTCGTCGCTGCCCAAGGCCCCGGGCAGTGGCCGCGAGGGGTACGCCGCGCAGCTCGGCCGGATGCTCGCCCGGCGGGGCGTGATCGTCATGGACCGCAGCGTGCTGCGCGAGCTGGACCGGATCGACACGGTGCTGCTGGACGCCGCGGTGCTCGGCTCCGACCGGGGCGTGCTGGCCGACCTGGCACCGCTGGCCGGTACGGACACCGGCCAGGTGGCCGCCCGGTCGTTCGCCCTGTTCGACCCGGCCGCCCCGGACGCCGTCCGGAACTCCGACGGCTGGCGGCTCGGCCCGCTGGACCGGATGGACGTGACGGACCCGGGGGACACCCCGGACAGCGCGCGGCTGCGCGCGGACGGCGGCCGGCTGCTCGGGCTGGCCGAGGGCGGCCGGCTCGCCGCCGTGCTGCGGGTCGAACCGGAGCCCGTCCCGGGGGTGGACGCCCTGGCGACCGCCGCGCGCCAGGCCGGCCTGCGGCTCGTGGTCGCCGGGGACGACGACGGCCGGTACGACTTCGCCGACGCCCTCGTGCCCGGCGGTCCCCGGCTCGCCGACTCGGTCCGTGACCTGCAACGCGAGGGCGCGGTGGTGACGGTGGTCTCCGGTGACCGGGCCGCGCTCGGGGCCGCCGACTGCGGGTTGGGGGTGTCCGCCCCGGAGGACCTGCCGCCCTGGGGCGCGCACCTGCTGGTCGGCGACGACCTGCGGATTCCCGCCCTGCTCATCGACGCGACCGGGGTGGCCCGGCGGATGACCGGGCAGAACATCCGGATCTCGATGGCCGGCACCGGGCTGGGAGCGCTCGGTGCGTTCACCGCCGACCGGGAGCGGCTGCCCGGCCGGGCCCTCGCGGCGGTGAACGGGGCCGCCGCCCTCGCCTTCGCGCACGGCGTCTGGCGGGCCCGGCGGCTGCCCGACCGGACCCGTACGCCGGCGCCCGCGCTCACCGCCTGGCACCTGATGCCGGTGGAGATCGTCCTCGACCAGCTCGGTACGCACCCCGATGGGTTGACCGGCGAGGAGGCGGCCCGCCGCCGGCGTGCCGTGACCGGGGACGGGCACGGCCCACCCGGGCTGCTCCGCGCGTTCGTGGACGAGCTGTCGAACCCGCTCACCCCGGTGCTCGCCGCCGGGGCGGTGCTCTCCGCCACGTTCGGCTCGCTGGTCGACGCCGCGCTGGTCGGCGGGGTGGTGGGCGGCTCGGCGCTGATCGGCGCGGTGCACCAGCACAACACCGAGCGTTCGCTGGCCGAGCTGCTGTCCCGCTCGGCGGTGACCGCCCGGGTGCTGCGCGACGGCGCGGAGCAGGTGGTGGCCGCGGAGGAACTGGTGGCCGGCGACGTGGTCGCGGTGGGGCCGGGCGACGCCATCCCGGCCGACTGCCGGGTGCTGACCAGCGACGGGCTGGAGGCCGACGAGTCGTCGCTGACCGGCGAGTCGCTGCCGGTGGGCAAGACCGCCGAGCCGGTGGTGGCCGCGGCGGTCGCCGACCGGCACTCGATGCTCTACGAGGGCACCACGGTCGCCGCCGGCCACGGCACCGCCGTGGTGGTGGCCACCGGCCAGGAGACCGAGGCGGGGCGGAGCCTCGCCCTGGCCCGGGAGGCGCCCCCGGCCAGCGGGGTGGAGAGCCGGCTCGGGAAGCTGACCAGCGCCGCCGTGCCGCTCGCCGCGGGCTCGGCGATCGCGGTGGCCGGGGCGGGGCTGCTCCGGGGCGTACCCCTGGCGGAGACGGCGGCGACCGCCGCGAACCTGGCCGTGGCCTCGGTGCCGGAGGGGCTGCCGTTCCTGGTCAGCGCCGCGCAGCTGGCGGCGGCGCGGCGGCTGGCCGAGCACGGCGCGCTGGTCCGCAACCCGCGGACCATCGAGGCGCTGGGCCGGGTCGACGTACTCTGCTTCGACAAGAC
>NZ_MUYZ01000168.1:0-14476 GCF_003013775.1 Micromonospora sp. MH33 | reverse complement strand
GGCCGGCTCGCTGGCGCTGCTCGGCCTCGCGGTGGTGTTCGGCCGCCGGTGGCCCCTCGCGGCGCTGCTGGCGGTGGGGCTCGGCTCGCTGGTCGGCGCCGGCCGGGTGGCGCAGCCAGCCGCTGGTCGCGCCGGCCGGCAGGCAGGCGTCCGGGTCGCCCCAGGTGTGCAGGTCGAGCTGGTTGCGGGCCGGGCGCAGCGACGCCGGGGCGAGGGTCTCAAAGACGGTCGCGCCGGCGTCCACCGCGACCTCCACACCCGCGTCGGGCGGCAGCGGGTCCTCGACCCCGGCGACCGGGGTACGCGCCGGGAGGGTCAGCGGCGCGGCGGTGCGCCACGCCAGCCAGGTCCGGGCCGCGCAGCCGTCGTGCATCCGGTAGTCCAGCAACCGGGCGTGCCGGCGCACCGAGGGGCGCAGCCGGGCGGTGGCCAGGTGCGCCTCGGCGGCGATCGCGTCCTGCCGGTAGGTGAGCCGGTCCCCCACGTACGCGAACAGCTCGGCGAGGGTGACCAGCGGGTCGGCCGGGTTGCGGTCGGTCCAGCCGGGCAGCAGCACGGCCAGCCGGTCGAGCAGCCGGGTGCGCAGCCTCGCGTAGTCGCGGGCCAGGTAGTCCAGGGCCGGGGTGGTGGCGGGCACCGGGGGGCAGCCGTCGTCCGGCCGGCAGTCCAGTTCATCGGGGCAGTCGACGGCGAAGGCGAACGGGCAGCTGGACAGCGGCTCGTCGAAGCCGGCCGGGAAGCCGTCGCCGCCCGGGCCGGTGAGGGTGAGCAGGTAGCTGGACCAGTCCCCGCTGGAGGAGGTGCGCACCACCAGCACCCGGCCCCGGGCGGGGGCCGGCACCGCCCCGGTGACCAGCGTCCGGTCGGCCGCCGTCACCCCCGGCGGCGGCCCGGCCGCCACCACGTTCGCCGGGTACGCCCACAGCACCCGCACCGGGTTGACCCGCGGGTCGACCCGCACCCCGCCGAGGACGCGGACCCGGCCGGCGTCGAGGCCGGCGGGGACCGGGCCGCGCACCAGGTGCACGAGGAGGGTGCGCTGGCGGGGCGCGCCGGGCACGTGGCCCGGGCTGCCGGGCCGGTTCGACAGCACCTCGACGTGGTCGATACCGTCGAGGGCGCTCTCCCCCTCGACGAGCGCCCGGCGGGCCTCCCGGTCGAGCAGCGGCGCGGTCACGGGGTGCCGCCCACGACGGTGAGGCTGCGGCGCTCGCCGACGGCCGCGCCGGCGACCAGCGGCACGTAGCTGACGGTAACCCGCAACTGGGCGTCGACCGCCTCGACCCGCACGTCGTCGATCTGCACGAGGTCGCCGAGCCAGCGTTGCAGCGCGCCGTGCACCAGAGCCCGGGTGGCGTGCGCCATCTCGTCGCCGGCCGGGGCGAAGACCAGCCGGTCGACGCCGCTGCCGAAGTCGGGCCGGTTGACCCGCTCGCCGGGGCGGGTGAAGAGCACCGCCTCGACCAGGCCGCGCAGGTACTCCTCGTCGCCGACCAGGGCGGTGCGGCCGCGGCCGCCCACGCGCAGCGGGAAGCCGACGTGCCGGCCGGCGGTCACGTCGCCACCGCCCGGAACTGGCTGGCGGTGACCGCGAGGGGCACCCCGGTCGGCGCGCAGGTGGCCAGGCCGGAGGCCAGCACGAGGGGCTGCCCCATCGAGCGCACGCGGACGCTGCCGACGCTCCACACGCTGGTGACGCAGGGGCCGCCGGAGACCGGCGGGAACGGGCACGCCGCCACCGTCCACGGCGCGGCGAGCAGCACGGTGGCCTGCCCGCCGACGCGTACCCGGGGGTTGGGCACGGTGGGCATGGCCTGGCCGCCGTGCGCGCAGATCACCACGGCGCCCTGGTGCACGAGGGGTCCGGGCATCACATCACCTCCAGCGCGCCGTCGTTGACCGAGACGCGAACGCCGTCGAGGACGACCTTGGTGGCCCCGGTGGACAGTTCGATCCCGCCGGGGCCGAGCACCACCTTGAGCGGGATCAGCACGGCCGGCGGCCCGACCTCGATGGTCAGGCCGCCCATCATGGGCAGGTCGCTGACCGTGACGCTGACCGAGTCGGACTGGAACACCCGCTGCTGCGGCAGCCCGGGTGCGGGCGACTCGCCGACCTGCCAGTAGCAGCCCAACAGGACCGGGTAGTCGGGGTTGCCGCCCTCGAACGCCACCCAGGCGGCGGCGCCCACCGGCGGCAGGTTGAACCCGCCGACGCCGTTGCCGGCGTAGGGCACGCACGGCTCGGCCCACGCCAGCCGGCCGTCGCCGAGCACCTTCGGGACGGAGACCTGCACCCGTCCGCGCAGCATCGGGTCCAGGTTCTGCTCCACCTTTCCCCGGTAGACGCCGAAGAACTGCCGGGTCATCGCCGCTCCTCCCGGGTGGTCACAGTGGGCTCCGGGGCAGCACGGGGGTGACCGAGCCGTGGCCGTCCCGGGACAGGGTGAAGCCGACCCGGTAGCCGCCGTAGGCGAGGTCGTGCTCCACCTGGCGGACGTACCAGAGCCCGTCGTGGCTCCAGCCGGCGCCGCGCATGCCGACCAGGCCGCGCGGGCGCAGCACCGCCCCGTACCGGGCGCCGTCGGCGGTGCCCTCGGCGACCAGCGCGTCGGCGCTCCGGTCCACCTCGCCCTGAGCGCGGGCGAAGGCGGAGACCGCGTCGCTGCTGCCCTCACGCAGCCGGCGCCGCCGCACGTCACCGGCGTTGGCCAGGGCGAACGGCACGGCGGCCAGCGGCGGCCGGGTGCTCACCACCGCGGCGACCGGCAGCGTGACCCCGGTCCGCCGGTCGTGCACCGCCCCGGTGACGGTGGCCGGCCGGGTCGCCTCGGTGCGGAAGGAGACCTCCCGCACGTTGCTGTCCGAGCCCAGGTCGACGGCGAGCGCGGGCTGGGGCAGGCCGAGGCGCACCGGCGGTCCCCAGTAGAACGAGCTGATCCCGGGCACCGGGCCGGGGTCGACGTAGGTGACGTAGCTGTGCCGCTCGGCGAGTTCGGCCAGGTGTTCCAGGTCGGTGCCGTGCTGGGTGGGGATCCGGTCGATCGGCAGCGGCGGGTCGGTGACCGGCGCGGGCAGCGCCTTCGGCAGGATGCCGCGCGCCGCGTACGGGGCGAGGATCTTCAGCACGGTCAGGTAGTCGTCGAGGGCGGGGTGCTCGACGTCGCGGTCCTCGCGGTCGAGCAGGTTGCCCACGTCCTCCCCGGTGACCGTGAAGGTGGCCCGCCCGGCGCCGGTGCCCGGGTCGAGCCGGGTCTCGGTGACGATGCCGTCGAAGAGCACCGCCGGCACCACACCGAAGGTGAGCACCAGCACCACCCGGGCGAACGGGGCCAGCGGGCCGGTCGGCCCGAACGGGCTGTCCACGGCGGCCAGCGGGCCGGCCCGACCGGCGTCGAAGACCAGGGAGAACACGCTGCGCTCGGCGTCGCTCTCGGTGACCCGGGTGGAGCGCCAGCGCTGGGCCAGCTCCACCGACAGCGGCAGCGGCACGGTCCGTCCCGCCAGGACGGTGAGCCGCAGCCCGGACCCGAGCAGCACGTCACACCCCCGGCAGCGGGATGACGATCAGCTCGCCCTCGGCGTCCGGGCCGGTCAGCGCCTCCGGGTCGAGCACCCCGTTCGCGTCGGCGATCCGCCACCACGCGGTGGCGTCGCCCAGGTACCGGTGGCTGACCAGGTCGAGCCGGTCCCCGGCGGTCACCCGGTGGGTGGCGGCGGCCCGCACGTCGCGCAGCTCGGGCAGGGGCCGCCGGCGCAGGTAGCGCACCTCCCGCAGGCCGCCGGCGCCGTCGGGCACGCTGGTGCCGGCGACGGGCACGGAGTCGTAGCGCCCGGTCATGTCACGCTCCGGCCAGGTCGGTGACGGCGTCGACGGCGCCGGTGACCGCGCCCACCATGGCGAGGACCTCCTTGGCGACCAGGTGCGCGAGGTAGAGCCCGTAGCCGACGTCGGTCAGCGACAGGTCGTCGTAGGTGAGCACCTGGGCGGAGACGTCCACGGTGGCCCGGATCGGGCTCAGCGCGGGGTTGAACGCCTGCTCGGTGACGCCGAGCTGGGTGATCCGTACCGGCACCACCCGGGCCGGCCCCCAGACCAGCACCGCCATGGGCAGCTCCACCGGCAGGATCTCGATGGTCCCGGCGGCCAGCAGCACCGAGTTGGCGATCACCCGGACGCTGCCCGGGTGCAGCAGCATCTCCAGCACGGACAGCTGGGGCAGGACGCCGACGGTGGCGGCCACCGGGTCGCCCGTCTCCAACTGGTCGGCGGCGTCGACGTCGACCGTCATGGTGATCGTCTCGGTGGGTGCGCCCCAGGCCCGGTGCGCGTCGGCGGCGCGCTGCCCGGACTCCCCGCCGGAGCGGGGCGCGATGGTGCGCTGCACCTGGTCCGGGTTGTACTGGAACACCACGACCCGGGACAGCGGCCCCAGCGGGTCCACCGCGATGATGGCGCCGCGCAGGGTGCGCGGACTGCCCGGGAAGCTGCTCACGCCGCCGAGGGTCCCGCGGAGCCGTCGCCCCGCCGTCACCCCGGCGTCACGCCGACGCCGCGTCCTCATGGGGTGATCCGGGCGGTGCCTCCCCACGGCCAGGTCGGTCGGGTGATCGTGCCGCTGTTGCGTCTCGCGCCCGATCTCCGATTCATAGATGAAGTGCTGTCTGTGGGGAGGAGAGGTCTCATGTCGTTCACCCGGGTACTCGCCGGCACCGCGGTGGTCACCGCACTGGTGGCGGCCGCGGCGGCGCCTGCCGAGGCGGCCGTCAACGATCCGTTGTACGACAAGCAGTGGGGTCTGCGGCAGATCCACGCCGAGCAGGCCTGGGCGACCAGCACGGGGGCGGGTGTGGTCATCGCGGTGGTGGACACCGGCGTCGATCTCAGCCACCCGGATCTGGCGGCCAAGCTCGTTGCCGGCGCGACCTTCGTCGACTGCGGCCCGGGCTCGTGCGGTAACGGCGACTGGCGCGGCCCCAACGGCGTGCCCGACGCCGGCGACGAACACGGCACCCACGTGGCCGGTATCGCCGCCGCGGCCACGGGGAACGGCGTCGGTGTCGCCGGCGTCGCCCCGGACGCGAAGATCATGCCGATCAAGGTGCTGGAGGCGGGCAGCGGCAGCTTCGCCGACATCGCCGCCGGCATCCGCTACGCGGCCGACCACGGCGCCAAGGTGGTCAACCTCAGCCTCGGCGCACTGCCCGGCACCCAGGCCCTCACCCTCACCGGTCTGGAGTCCGACGCGACCGAGGCGATCGCGTACGCGCAAGCGAAGGGTGTCGCCGTCATCGCGGCCGCCGGCAACGAGACGGCGCCGCTGTGCGACACCCCGGCCTGGGAGGCCGGGGCCCTCTGCGTCGCCGCCACCGACCGGAACGAGGTCAAGGCGTGGTACTCGAACCTGGGTGTGAAAACTGACCTGAAGGCCGTCGCCGCACCCGGCGGCGCCGGACTCGTCAACTGCGACGACGACATCTGGTCCAGCGTCCCGGTGGGGGCCGGCTCGGCCACCTGCGGGCAGAGCGACTACGACGCCTACGCCGGCACGTCGATGGCCACGCCGTACGTGTCCGGGGTCGCGGCGCTGCTCGCCGCCCAGGGGCGCAGCGTGGCGAACGTCTACTCGGTGCTGATGTCCACCGCCCGGACCCCGGTGGCCGGTCTGCGCGGCGCCTACACGCCGCTGTACGGCTGGGGCATCGTCGACGCCCAGGCCGCCGTGGCCGCGCCGCGCACCTGAGGCCGCCGGAACGTCCGCGCGATGCCCCGGCCCGGGGCACCTTCCGGGCCGGGGCTAGTGCGCCGGGGACGCCGGGGCGGAGTCGGCCACCCAGCCCGGGTGGGCCGCGACGAACGCCGCGACCGTGTCGTCGCGCACCGCGCGCAGCAGTTGCAGGCTGGTCGGGCTGAGGATCTCGGCGCTGCCGACGCCCGGCACGGTACGGCTGTTGAAGGTGCCGCCGTTGGTCTTGATCGTGGTGATCGAGTCGGGCTTGACGCCGCGCATGGCGAAGGCCCAGTCGGCCAGGGGGATGCCGCCGTCGTCCACGGTCATCGTCCGGCCGACCGCCGAGAGCAGCCCGGGCAGCTTCGTCGGTGAGTCGAGCCCCTGGCTGACCACCTGGGTGAGCACCGCCTTGACGAACTGCTGCTGGTGGCGCTGCCGGCCGTAGTCGAAGTCGTGGTCGGCCAGCAGGTCCCGCTGCCGGACGAAGTCCAGCGCCTGCGTCGGGTCGAGGCAGTGCTGGCCCTTGGGGTAGACGTTCGGGGTGACGCCGGCGATGCGGTGGTTCACGGTGCCGTCGGGGTTGATGGCGTACGGCGCGGCGGGCTTGCCGGCGGCGTCGTGCCCGACGTGGATCGAGGTGGTGGTCTCGTCCACGTACATGCAGACCTGGCCGAGCACCTGGATGATCTGCTTGAAGCCCTGGAAGTCGATGATCGCGCCGGCGTCGGGGGTGATGCCGGTCAGGTCGCGGACGGTCAGTGCCAGCAGTTCGAAGCCGTGCGAGAGCGCCGCGGAGCCGGTCAGTCCCCGGCTGCCGAAGGCGAAGGCGGAGTTGATCTTGTTCTGCCCGCCGCGGAAGGGCGTCGCACCGTTGTCGTACGCCGGGATGGTGACCAGCGAGTCCCGCGGCAGCGAGACCAGGTACGCCTGGGTGTGGTCGGCCGGGACGTGCAGCAGCATGATCGAGTCCGCGCGGGTGAGCTGGCTCGGGTCCTGGTTCGGGCGGGTGTCGACCCCGACGAGCAGGACGTTCTTGGCCCCGGTGATCGTCCGGTGCTGCTCGCTCGGTACGGCCGCGGCGCCGAGCAGGTTCTGCCGGGTGACCTCGCCCGTCGCCGCGTGCAGCAGGTAGGCGCTGCCGCCCAGCGCCACCCCGCTCAGCGTCATGAGCGTGGTGCCGACCGCCACGCACCACCGGGCCCAGCGCGGCCAGGGCCGCCGCGCGGACCGGCGCGGCCGGACCGGACCGGACGGCCCGGCGGTGATGGGGTACGACACCGTGTGATCTCCCAGGTCAGAGGGGGTGGCGGGCCGGTCCAGGCTACGTCGCGCCCGGCCCGGCCGGACAGGTCGCGCGGCTGTGAGCTGGCTGGGAGCGGGCCGGGGCCGGGATGTCGGGGTGGTGGGCCAGAATGGCCGCATGGCGCAGCGGATGAGCGACGACCAGTGGCGGGCCTTCGTCACCGCCGGCACCCGGACGGGAAAGCTGGCCACCGTGCGGGCCGACGGCTCCCCGCACGTGGCGCCGATCTGGTTCGTGCTCGACGGCGACGATCTGATCTTCAACACCGGCCGGAGCAGCGTGAAGGGGCGCAACCTGGCACGCGACCCCCGGGCCGCGCTGACCGTCGACGAGGAGCACCCGCCGTACGCCTTCGTGACCGTGCGGGGCACGGTGACGATCAGCGAGGACCCGGTCGAGTCGCTGCCCTGGTCCACCCGGATCGCCGCCCGCTACATGGGCCCGGAGCGCGCCGAGGAGTACGGCCGGCGCAACGCCGTGCCCGGGGAGCTGCTGGTCCGGCTGCGGGCCGAGCACGTGGTCGCGTTCAGCGGCATCGCGGACTGACCGGCCCGCACCCGTTCGGTCAGCCGTCGAGGCGTTCGATGATCGTGGCGTTGGCGGTGCCGCCGGCCTCGCACATGGTCTGCAGGCCGTAGCGGCCGCCGGTGCGCTCGAGGACGTGCAGCAGGGTGGTGGCGAGCCGGGCGCCGCTGGCCCCGAGCGGGTGGCCGATGGCGATCGCGCCGCCGTCGACGTTCACCTTCGCCGGGTCGGCGCCGGTCTCGGCCAGCCAGGCCAGCACGACCGAGGAGAACGCCTCGTTGACCTCGAACGCGTCGATGTCACCGATGGTGAGGCCGGCCCGGGCGAGCACCTTGGCGGTGGCCGGGATGATGCCGGTGAGCATCATGATCGGGTCGTCGCCGACCACCGTGGCGGTGTGGATCCGGGCCCGGGGCCGCCACCCGCGCCGGCGGGCCGTCTCGCCGGTGGTGAGCAGCAGGGCCGCCGCGCCGTCGTTGAGCGGGCTGGAGTTGCCGGCGGTGACCTTCCAGTCCAGCTCGCCGAAGCGGGCGGTCCAGTGCTCGGCGGCGAAGGCCGGTGGCAGTTCGGCGAGGCGGGCCACCGTGGTCGCGGGCCGGATGGTCTCGTCCATGGCGAGGTCGACGCCCGGCAGCGGGGCGACCTGGCCGGCGAACCGCCCCTGCCGCCACGCCTCGGCGGCCCGCTGGTGGCTGGTGGCGGCGTACTCGTCGAGCCGGGTGCGGGACAGGCCCCACTTGCGGGCGATCAGCTCGGCGGCGACGCCCTGCGGGACGAGGCCGCCCGGGTAGCGCGCGGCGACGGCGGGCCCGGCGAAGTCGGTGCGCACCCCGTCGACCACGGCGGCGCTGCCGATCGGCACCCGGCTCATCGACTCGACGCCGGAGGCCACCACGATGTCGTACGCGCCGGCGACCAGGCCCTGGGCGGCGAAGCTGAGCGCCTGCTGGCTGCTGCCGCACTGCCGGTCCACGGTCACTCCGGGCACCGACTCGGGGAAACCGGCGGCCAGCGCGGCGAGCCGGGTGGTGTTGGTGCTCTGCTCGCCGACCTGGGCGACGGTGCCGCCGATGACGTCGTCGATCTCGACGGGGTCCAGCCCCGGCACCCGGGCGACCAGGCTGCGCAGGGCGTGCGCGTGCAGGTCCACCGGGTGGACGTCGAGGTACGCCCCGCCCCGCTTCGCCCGACCCACCGGGGTCCGTACCGCCTCGACGATGACCGCGTCGCGCATCGCTGCCTCCTGGGACGTTGCCGGACCGATCAGTCCGGGACCGAGTGGTCCGATACTGCATCGCCGGCCGCCCACCGGTCAATCGCCGTCGGACCGATCGGTCCGTTATCCTCGCCACAGGCCCGAGCGAAGGAGGAAGCGATGGCCCGCACCGCCGCCCCGGGGAGCCGGGAACGGATCCTGCGCACCGCCGGCGAGCTGTTCTACCGCCACGGGATCCGCGCCGTCGGCATGAACCAGGTGATCGACGCTGCCGGCTGCGGCAAGAACCTGCTCTACACCCACTTCCCCAGCAAGGACGACCTGGTCGCCGCCTATCTGCGGGGATGCCGGCGGGAGCGGGAGCAGGCCGCCGGCGCGGCGACCGAAGGGCTGCCCGACGACCCGGCGGCCCGGCTGCGGGCGCTGGTCGCGGAGATCGCCGACACCGCCACCGGGCCGGACTTCCGGGGCTGCGCGTTCCGCCTCTACCTCGCCGAGTTCCCCGGCGACGCGGGCGAGCCCGGCCGGCTGGCCCGCGACTACCTGCGCGACACCCGGGCCGAGATCGACGCCCTGGTGGCCCGGCTCGACGTGGCCGACCCGGGACGGCTCGCCGACCGGATCTGGCTGGTCGTGGAGGGGCTGTACGCCAGCGCCGCCCGCCCGGACGCCGCCGCCGCGGCGCGGACCGCGACCGGGCTCGTCGAGGACCTGCTCGCCGACGTCACGGCGCGCTGACCGCTCACCCGGCCAGCCAGGCACGCAGCTGCGCGCCGTGCTCGTCCAGCCCCGGCGGCGGAAGGTCGTAGCGGGGTGGGGTGGCCGACAGGCCGATTGGGTGGCGCACCCCCGGCACGCCGTCGACCGTGACCACCGGGTCGAGCCCGAGCCCCTCGGCCAGGGCCAGCCCGTCGGCGACCGAGTTGATGGGGCTGCACGGCACACCCGCCGCGCGCAGCTCGCGGAACCACTCGGCGCTGGTCCGGCCGGCCAGCGCGGCCACCAGCAACGGCCGCAGCGCATCGCGGTGCGCGGTGCGGTCCCGGTTGCGCCGGAACCGCGGGTCGTCGGGCAGGCCGGGCAGGCCGAGGACCTGGCACAGGATGCGGAACTGGCCGTCGTTGCCGGCGATCACCACCAGCTCGCCGTCGGCGGTGGGCAACGGCTCGTACGGCACGATGCTCGGGTGGGCGTTGCCCATCCGGTGCGGCACCACTCCCCGGGCGACGTGCGCGCTGGCGTGGTTGACCAGCCCGGACAGGGCCGAGGAGAGCAGGTCCACCTCGACGTGCTGCCCGACGCCGGTGGCCGCCCGGTGGTGCAGCGCGGCCAGGATCCCGACCGCCGCGTGCAGCCCGGCGATCACGTCGAAGACGGCCACCCCCGCCTTGTACGGCGGGCCGTCGGCCGCCCCGGTCAGGCTCATCAACCCGGACGCCGCCTGCACCATGAGGTCGTACCCGGGCAGGTCCGCGCCGCCGGCCGCGCCGAACCCGCTGATCGAGGCGTACACCAGCCGCGGGTTGGCGGCGGTGACGGTGTCGTGGTCGAGGCCGAAGCGGCGCAGCGCGCCGGGCCGGAGCGCCGCCCGGCGCCTCCACCTTGACCACGTCGGCGCCCAGGTCGGCCAGGAGCATGGTCGCGTACGGCCCGGCCAGGATCCGGGAGAAGTCCGCGACGAGGACGCCGCGCAGCGGCCCGGACGAACCCTCCCCCATGGCCGCTCCCTCCCTCTCGGGGCACGCGCCACGGCGGCCCGGACCGGACGGCCAACGATGGCACACCGGCCGCCGCCCGGCGTCCCCGGTCGCCCCGTCGATCGGATCGAATGGCGGCCCGCCGCATGTCCAGCGACGGCCTCGAATTGAGGGGTGAATTGAGGGGTCCATTTCTGAACCCCTGAGGGAATTGTTTCTCCTTGCCGCGCCGACAATTCCGCGGCTACTTTCTCGGAGTTGCGCTCGCGCCAGCCAAGCGAAGGAGAGCACGTTGGACCTCACCCTGACCTTTGACGCCGCGTACGCGGCGCACGCCGCGGTCGTCATGTCGACCGTCGCCGAGTCGAACCCGGGCGAGGCGCTCCGGTACTGGCTGATCGCCGACGACGTGCCGGCCGCGGCCCGGGCCACCCTCGCCCGGGTCGCCGGGCCGAACGCGACCGTGGAGTACCTGACGGTGGACACCTCCCCGGTCAACCTGCCCAAGGGCAACGACCCGGTGATGGCGTACCTGTCCCCCGCCATGTACCTGCGGCTGCTGGTGCCGGCGGCGCTGCCGGCGGACGTGCGCCGGGTGCTCTACCTGGACTGCGACACGATGTGCACCAACAGTCTCCGGCCCCTGTTCGAGGTGGACATGGGCGGTAAGCCGCTCGGGGCCGTGCGCGACCCGTTCAACCGCCGGCTGCTCGACATCGGCGGCATCCCGGGGCTGTCCGGCTACACCGACCTCGACCCGTACGCCCTCTATTTCAACTCCGGGGTGCTGCTGATCGACGTCGACCGGTGGAAGGAGTGCGAGGTCACCGAGACGTCGCTGGCCTATCTCGGCCGGCACGCGCACGAGTCGCGCTATCCGGACCAGGACGCGCTCAACTTCGCCGTCTACGACAACTGGCTGCGGCTGCCGCACCGGTGGAACGACCTGATGGCCTGGCGGCGGGAGCCCGAGTTCGGCGGCAAGCTCACCGACTCGGCGATCATCCACCCGGCCGGGCCGGTCAAGCCCTGGCTGCCCGGCTTCCCGAAGGGCGCCCGCCGGGACCTCTACTGGCAACACCGGCGGCGCAGCGGCGGTATGCGCCCGAGCGTCCGCCGCTGATCGCGTAAATCGGCCCCGCCACCGGCGACGGTGGCGGGGCCGAGGCCTGTCCGAGGGTCGGGGCTATCCGGTCCGGCCCGCTCCGGTCACCGCCCAGCGCTGCCCGGCCGGGTCCCGGAACACCACGTCCACCGGCCCGCCGGCACCGGGCTCGAGGGTCGCGCCGGCCGCCAGGGCCCGCTGGACCAGCAGGTGCGGGTCGGCGGCTGCCAGCGGCAGCGGGCCGGCCGGCCCGGCCGCCTCGGCCGGGGGGTCGCACCACTCGCTGACCGTCAGCCGGTGTCCGCCGACGACCAGTTCGGCGTGCAGGACCCGCCCGTCCGGCAGGCACTCCCGCTGCACCGGCACGGCCTCGAAGACCTCCGCGTAGAACGCGGTCACCGTGGCCACGTCGTTCACCGTGAGGTACGCGCCGGCCGCCGGATCCCCGACACCCATCGACCTACCGCCTTCCGTTCACTCGGCGATGCGGGTACGCCCGGTCCAGCGGAACACCACGGGCGCCCCGGCGGCGACCCCGGTGGAGTCCCGTTCGAAGTGCTCGTAGCCCCCGTAGTGGCGTACTTTGATCTTGGAATCCACCGGGGACACCCGGTGGCTACGCAGCTCGGCCGGCAGCGTCGCCGGCCCACCCTCCAGCACCGCCTCGACGATGCCGGTGGCGTCCGTGCCTATCTGGTTGGCCTGTACCGACCAGGCGATCCGGTCGTCACCGTTGACGAAGGAGTCCGCCGTCCGGACGGTCGGGGCGGGATCGGAAGAAGCTGTCATCGCACGACCTCCGTCGCTCGTCGTTCCGCCGCGCCGTGCGCGGGCCGCTGTCGCGGCGCCGCACCGGAGAGACCTCGCCGGTCCGGAGGCGGGTTGTCCCGCACCGTCCGGCGACGACCTCTCGGGCGAATCGAACGTAATCCAGCTCACAGATCGCCAGAACCCTTAGGCACCCCCTAACGGAGTGCCCCGGGGGGTGCTACTCCCAGCGGAAGAAGCGCACCGCGAGCAGGCAACCGAGCACGGCCGTGACGGCGAGGGCGAGCAGTTGCGGGACGGCCGGGGTCTGCCCGGCCCACGCCGCGGCGATGGTGTCCACGGTGGCCCCGAGCGGCGAGTAGTCGCCGATCCGGGCCAGCACGGTGGGCATCTGGTCGCGGGGCAGCCAGGCCCCGGCGAGGAAGAGCAGCGGGAAGAACAGCGTCGGCCCGATGGACTGGGCGGCCCGGGCGGACGGGGCCAGCGCGGCGATCAGCAACCCGATCGCGAACAGGCAGGCCACCCCGAGCAGGAAGGCCAGCACGAAGGCCGGGACGTTGGCCGGGGCCGGCTGGTCCAGCAGCAGCCGGACGCCGAGCGCGGTCACCACGGCGCCGGCCACCCCCATGGCCAGGTTGACCACCACCTGGGCGATGAGCAGCAGCGCCGGGTTGACCGGGGTGGTGGCCAGCCGCCGCAGCACCCGCCGCTCCCGGTAGATGCCCAGCGCCATCGGCAGCGTGAACAGGGCGAGCATGCCGATGGTCAGGGCGAGCGCGAGGGACGGCAGGAAGGTCAGCTCTCCGTGCTGCCCCGTGCCCTCGGTGGTGGAGCCGCGCTGCGGCAGGCCGAACACGAGCATCAGGCCCAGCGGCAGCGCGAAGACGAAGAACAACGACACCGGCTCGCGCAGGAACAGCTTGGCCTCGACGGCGACGAGCTTGGACAGGGCGTTCACGAGGACCTTCCGTCGATGGTCGGCGAGGTGCCGGTACGCGCGGTACGACCGGTCAGGGAGACGAAGGCGTCGTCCAGGGTGGGTTGGTCCACGCGGAGCCCGGTGTAGCGGATCTTCCGCTC
The DNA here is from genome assembly GCF_003013775.1 of Micromonospora sp. MH33. NCBI lineage: Bacteria > Bacillati > Actinomycetota > Actinomycetes > Micromonosporales > Micromonosporaceae > Micromonospora > Micromonospora sp. MH33. Next base: position 1,051 of record NZ_MUYZ01000168.1, on the reverse strand, counting down.
GGCCAGCGCCGAGAGCACCGCCTGGAGCACCTCCTCGGGCCCGGTGACGGTCACCTCGTCGCCGCTGCGGCTCACCCCGGTGACCTCGGGCAGCGCCGCCAGGACGGCGTCGTCGAGGGCACCCAGCGGACGGAAGTGCACGCGGTGCTCCGTGCCGACCCGGGACAGCAGGCCGGCCGGGGTGTCGATGGCCACCACCCGGCCCGCGTCGATGACCGCGAGCCGGTCGCAGAGCCGCTCGGCCTCCTCCATCAGGTGGGTGACCAGCACGACGGTCACGCCCCGGTCGCGGATCCGTTCGACCAGGTCCCAGGTGTCCCGCCGGCCCTGCGGGTCCAGGCCGGTGGTCAGCTCGTCGAGAATCGCGATCTCGGGCCGGCCGACCAGCGCCAGGGCCACCGAGAGCCGCTGCTTCTGGCCGCCGGAGAGCTTGTGGAAGGCGGTGTCGCGCTGCTCGGCCAGGCCCAGGTCGGCCAGCAACTCGTCGATGTCGGCGCGGTTGCGGTAGAAGGACCGGTAGAGGTCCAGCGCCTCGCGGACGCGCAGCTTGTCGGGGAGCTGGCTCTCCTGCAACTGGGCGCCGACGCGCTGGCGCACCTCGGTCCGGTCCCGCACCGGGTCGAGGCCCAGCACCCGCACCCGGCCGCCGTCGGCGCGGCGCAGGCCCTGGACGCACTCCACCGTGGTGGTCTTGCCGGCGCCGTTGGGGCCGAGCACGCCGAAGATCTCGCCCTGCTCCACGGTGAACGAGACGTCGTCGACCGCCACCTTGTCGCCGTACCTCTTGTGCAGGTGCTCGACTTCGATGACCGGCATCTGGCGTGGTCCTCCGTGGGCGGCGTCGAATACGGGGTGCGGTCGATGGTCGGCCCGCCCGGCGGGTCGACGCCGCCCATCATCCGGGCAACCGAGGCGCGGTTCAACCCTTCGGCGGATGAACCGGGGGTGTCGTGGTCCGCCGGCGTGTCGCCGGTAGGGGTGGCCGGCCCGGGGTGCCCCGGCTACGGTCGGGTCGTCCGGCCCGGCGTCGGGGAACACGCAGGGCCGCCAC